>CAYFRZ010000114.1:0-5402 GCA_964345675.1 uncultured Methanobrevibacter sp. | reverse complement strand
TTCTTTTTGAGTTTGTTCTTTTTGTTTCTAATTTTTTCCAGGTTTTCGCCATATGGCTTTCTGGCAACTAAATAGCTATCTTTCCACATTGGTGCTTCATAATCTGTTCCAACTTTCAAAACTTCAAAATTGACATATTTTGCCATTGCTTTCATACCATCTGCATTGAATCTATAGCAGTCATATGGGTTTTTGTGAACGGGACCTGAACTTGGGACGATAAGGCAGAACAAACCTCCAGGTTTTAATACACGGTCAACCTGTTCAAGAGTAAGCCAAAAATATTCCATGTGTTCAAAAGCCTGTCCTGAAACAACAACATCATAAGTTTTGTTCTTAATTTCTTTCCAGTCGTAGGAATCATCAACTACAATATCAACATTGTTTCCAGCCTTTAAGTCAAGACCATGGTATTTCCATTTTTTCTCATTTAATATTAATCCGTAGTTAAAATCTCCATTTTTATCATAAGATCCGATATCAAGGATTTTTAATCTTTTTTTAGGATTTAAATAATCTTCTTTAAACTTTTTCATTTTGTTATATGAACTCTTGTGCATCTTTTCACTTCTATGATTTCTATTTTTTAATTTTGATAAAAAGTTTTTAACTTTATTCTTTTTGTCCAATTCATCATTTAATCTATCAATTTCTATGCTATTTTCGTTAATTATGTTAATACATTCTTCAAGTTCATTTCTTTGTCTTGATGTTTCTTTAATTTTTCTATCATAAAGTCTGCTCATTAAATCAAAATCATCATGGTTGTTTGATGTGAGTACATTATAGAATATAAATTTGTTATTATCAGTTAATAAGTCTTTAAATTCAGTATTTTCAAATTTTTCAAAATCATTTTTCAGTTCTCTAAAAAATTTTTCCTTATATTCTTCTTGGATTTCGTTGTATCTGTCCATAATCCAGGTAATCTTTAGGTTGTATAACTTATCTTTATAATTATTGAGTTGATTATGCTTGATAAACAATTTGAGAATGTCATTTACAACTCCAATTATGTTGATATGTCTTATGTCTCCAGATGCAGTCAGTGAATCTTCATGTCTTTTTCTAATGTAGAAAAATTCATCAATAAAATAGATTCTCTCTGCTTGAAATATTATGTCCCAAAAAAACTGATTGTCATGGAATTTTGAATTTTCTCTGAATTCTGCTTTTGTTTTCTTTATAAATTCAGCATTGTAGAATTTACACCATGGACTTACATTAAAATCGAATAAAACATCTCCAAGGTCTTTGTAATTAAAAACATTGTCATGAACGAGTTCTGAAATTCTAGTCATGTTGTGATAGTCTGTTTCATAATATTCGTCTTTTTCTACATTGTGATGGGTTGCTTTAAAAACTAGAAAATCCAATTCTTTTTCTTCAGCTATTTGGTAGAAAGTTTCAAATGCATCTGATTTTATTGTATCATCAGCATCCATACAGTATAAGTATTTACCTTTAATCTGAGTTAATCCGTAATTTCTAGCATTTCCTCCGCCTTGATGGTCAAGAGAAAATATCCTGACTCTATCGTCATTGTTTTTAAATTCATTCAGTATATCTAATGAATTATCACTAGATCCATCATCAACACAGATTAGTTCCAAATCACCAAATGTCTGATTTAAAATAGAGTTAACAGATTCTTTTAGGAATTGTTCTGCATTATAAACTGGCATTACCACAGATATTTTAACCATTTTTATATCAACTCTTTTGGTCTACATTGAACAACGGTATCCGCTAAAAATGACCATGGTTGCTCTTTAAGTGCCTTAAATTCATAGTCCAAATCTAAATTTGCAATCCAAGGTATTATTTCAAAGAAATCATTCACGTTATGGTAGATGCACACACTTAAAATTGGTCTTTGAGTTTTAATTGTGTTTAATGCACCTTCGAGTAAGTCCCTTTCCGCTCCTTCAACATCAATTGAAATAAAACCAACATCAAGATTATTTTCCTCAACAAATGCATCAACAGTGGTTTCCTGAACTTTCAATTCAATATCATATTGCCTTGTGTTGGGATTGCTTGTAATTCCTTGAACGTTATCTCCTGCAAGGTATAAACTTCTCTCCCCTACAATATTGCCTAATGATTTTTTAATTGGGATAATGTTTTTAATGTTGTTGGCAGCAATATTTTTTTCTAAACCTTCAAAGGACTCATCAAATGGTTCAAAAGAATAAACATTCTTGTTTGTAATCTCGGATAGTGGAAGTGCAGTATCTCCAGTATATGCTCCAGCATCGATGATATTTTTATTTTTAATGAATTCTTTATCTTTTTTACTTAAATTTAAACTGATAAATGGGTGGAGATTGTAATTTCCATAATATGTAAATCCATTAATCATGCTTGGTCCTGAATGTTCCTTCCTGTATTCTAAAAATTTTTCCTGAGCTTCTAGTTCATGACCAAAGTGCATGGAATCTCTTCTGATTAGATTAACACACATTGCCCTAAGTAAAAGCCATTTGAATCTATCTTTGGATTCTTGATCAAGGTTTTTTGTAACATCCATAAGTCTTTCTTCAAAATCATCTCTAAAATAATAGTGAATGTAATTCCAATTGCAAAATCCAGTATATCCTTTATATTTTGCATGAAGTAATTCTTTTAATGTTTTTTGTTGTTTGAGGTCTTCAATCTCCTTTTCAAGTTCCTCAACCTTTTTTTCCAAGGATTCATTTTTTTCTTTGTAATATGTGTAAGAATTACTTTTAGATAAAATTTTTTCACTGAAACCCATATTCATCCCAATTTTAAAATTGCTTTGTATAAACGTTTACAGTTATTTTTGTCTTTATATTTATAAAAATTATTTGCTCTATTTCTGTATTCTTCTTTTATTTGACAGTTATTTTTGATGTATTCTTCTACTGTTTTGATTAGTTTTTCTTCTGTTTCAATCACTTCTCCAAATCCCATTGTTTTATATTTGAAATAACCTTCTTCGAAGTTGTAATCGTTTCCATATTGATAATAAATTAATGGTTTGTTCATATAAGCAAAATCAAATGCAACAGATGAATAATCAGTAATCATTAAAGCAGCAGTGTTAAATAGCTCCTGGTATGTTTTTTCGTTATCTATTTTGACATAGTTGTTTGTGTTGAATAGTTCAATGTATTCATAAACTCTTGGATGTGGTTTGAATATGATTTCATATTTGTTTTCTTTTGCGATTTTGATTAAGTTTTTGTTATTAATTAATGAGTTAATGTGTTTAAAGTATTCGGATTCTTTGATCTGCTCTTTTGATGCATAAAGTAACTTTTTCCTCCATGATGGCATTATGATAATTTGTTTTAACGGTTTTTCGTCTGTTAAATTGTCAAATCTTGGAAAGCCAAGAACTTGAACTATTTTTTCATCATAATTGTATCCTTCATCATTAAATGATTCCTTTTCAGCATCAGAAACTGTTGCAAGTAATTTTAAATTCTTTTCAAATTTCTTAAGCCATATTGAAACATTGTCTTTGGTAACTCCATGCTGTAGTAATACTTTATCTGCATTATTGAGTCCTGCATATGACTGTTCAGTCTTATTGATGAATGGATTTAGTATTTCATCATCGGGGTGTGAAGATATGATTTTATCTGCAAATAAGTAGATTAATCTGTGTTTTAAGCTATCAAAGGGTATTAGATTTGGAATAGTTGATAGTCTTTTGAAATCTTTTGAAGATTTGTCTAATGTGAAATATTTTTTAATTTCATCATTCTTTGTTATTGCATATTTGTATAAATGCTCTGCATTGTCATCTGCAGATGTGATATTGTCCATAAATAACCATATTCTTTTGTTTCTGTAAATTGGGTATAATATTAAGTATATTAATCTTGTAAATAGAATTGAAATGAAATATTGATTCCTTCTTTTTAAAACTCTAAGTAAAATTGGAATTTCTGATTTGATCATTTTTGGGTAGGAATATTTGGAAATGTAAAATGTTCTTCCTTTCAAAATTAAAAAATGATTCTTGGAAATGCTGTAATTGCTTAAAGTTGATAATCTTGCATAATATGAAAAATCAATTGGTAATGACCATACAGAATCTGAATTTGAATTTTCTCCAACAAATCTTGCATAAATATCAAAAGAACAGTCTTCTGTTATGGGCATTTCAAAATCAAAATTGTATCTGTCTTCAAGGGAACATCCAAGGAATTGTTTTCTAGTATTTTTATAATAAACTCTTTTGGCTTTAAATATTTTCTTATTGGATTTGACAACTTCAATTTCAATGTCTTCATCTCTGAATAATGACATTAAATATCCTGACAGGTAAAATGTGTTTTCTTTTATCTCGCAAATGTCAATCCATATTTTGTGGATGTCAAGTTGATCGATTGGCGTATTTGATGAGAACACTTGAGCTGTTTTTCCATTATATTCTGAATGGATATCTTCACAAGTTACGACCCCGTTCAAATCAACATTAATCTTTGAATATTTGAGAGCTAGCACATGGTGAGTAATGTTTAATTTATCGTTTCTTAAAGATAATATAACTTCATCATCTAATTGATTAAGTATTTCTTTTATATCCACATATACTTCTTCAATTTCGTCATTTTCTAAAACATCACTTGCACGGTCAAGATTAAACAGCCATTGGATATCATAAACAATTAGATATTGGATGAATTTGATAACTTCACCATATTTGGCTATTGAATAATCAATTAGGACTTTAAAATATTTGTTCAATCTATCAAAATAATATTCTTTCTTATAATTGGCTTTATCTAATGTGGATGTGTTGTTGTCCCTTTTTCTGTAATAATATTTTGCGTTTGATACAATTCCATATTTGGGATTGTCAATGAGCATTTTATTAATCATTAATGCATCTTCTGATGTTATTGTGTCAGTTGCAAAATGATATTTATTGAAAATTTCTCTTTTAAAAAAGCTAGCGTTAGCATGAAGTATGATTGAATTCCATTCTTCTTTTAAGTCTATAACTTTATTTCCATTGAATTTATAGTTTAAAGGATGTTCTCCACTTTGAGCATCAAATAAAAAAAGTGGTGTTGTGACGAAGTTGATGTCATGGTTTCTAAAAAAGCTCAACACTTCTTTAAATGCATTTTTGGAGAACTTGTCGTCACTGTCAAGGAAATTGATGTATTTTCCTGTGGTGTGTTTTATACCTAAATTTCTGGCAGGACCTTGTCCCTTATTTTCCTGATAAAAATATCTGAAGTTATTTGGATATTCGTTGATGTATTTTTCGCAGATTTCTTTGGTGTTGTCTGTACTTCCATCGTCTACTAATATTACTTCAATATTTTCTTCAAAATTAAGGGTTTGGTTTAAAAGTGAGGATATTGTTTCAAATCCTGAATTTTTAAAGGAAGGTAAGGCTATTGAAGATTGTT
>CAYFRZ010000113.1:0-5406 GCA_964345675.1 uncultured Methanobrevibacter sp. | reverse complement strand
ATAGATCTATATCTAAAGAGACATGCCCTATCACTAATGTGTCATACTTTTTTTTATCCACTTCTTAATCTCCTAATATTTTAAATAATTTCAATATCATTGATCGCCTTATAAAGTATTTCCTCAACACCTTTATAACTATCTTCATCGGTAATATAATTCGCATGGGTTTTCGGCTCTATTGTCGCGTTTTTTACAGCAACTCCAATTCCAGCAGTTTTTATCATTGAAACATCATTTCTTTCATCACCTATAGCAATTGTTTCTTCTATTGGAATACGTAAAAATTTGCTTAGTTCTCTCAGGGCATTACCTTTTGATGCCCCATTAGGCAATAATTCTAAATAATTTATCTCTGAATTAATTAAATTTAATTTTTTATTTGTTTCTTTTGATAAATGTTCAGTAAAAGGCTTAAATTTAGAAGGATCTCCTATAAATAATATTTTGATTGGATCTTTTTCTAAAAAAGTTATCAAATTACCTACTTCTGTACAACCTACTTTTTCTTTTTCCACATGCTTTTTTATTGAAGGACTTAATTTATTAATATACGCAATTTTATCTTGATATAGGATTGGATCCAAACTATAATTTCGGCATATTTTCAAGGCAGTTTTTGCTAAGTGCATTTCCAATTTTAATTCATATACTCTGCTTTGAGAATTGATATCATATATAGCTGAACCATTATAGACAATAATTGGTGTATTAATATCTAATTCATTAACAAAAGGCATGCTTGTAGCTTCCATTCGTCCAGTTGCTATCGAAAAATTTCCACCTTTATTTGTATATTCTTTAACTAGTTGTTTTGTTTTTTTGGATATCTTTCCATCTTTAGAAATTAGAGTTCCATCTATATCGCTTACAATTAGTTTATATTTCAATTTCACCTCCGGTATTATTTTCAAGTATCATTGCAGTCCTTTTCGTTTAATTCATATTAAGGTCTTGTAAATTATCTATTTAAAATTCTTATTGAATCTAAATCAAAATTAATATTTACTTCTTCTCCTTTTTCAAACATTCGTATTTTTAAGGGATTGTATTCTTCAATTAAGAAAGTTTCACCAAAGCATTCAACTTCATATTCCATTTTGCTACCATAGTAAAGTGCTTTTGTTACTACGCCTTTTAACATACCTTCATCCTTAACTAAATGAATTGATTCGGGCCTTATTATTGCAAAGGCAGTTTGATCAATTTGTAGTTCCGAATTACCTGGATTTGGAATAGTGAATGATTTTTCATTAAATTTAATTTTTACACCAGCAGCTGACTTCTCTTCTACTTTAACTGAAAGCACATTTGATGTTCCTATAAAATCAGCAACAAATTTAGAGTTAGGATATTCATAAATCTCCTGAGGAGTACCTTGTTGCTCAATAATTCCTTCATTCATTATCACAATCTTATCTGAGATGGCCATAGCTTCTGATTGATCATGGGTTACATATAAACTTGTTATGCCTAATCTTTTTTGAAGATTTCTTAATTCATCTCGCATATACTCTCTTAGCTTGGCATCAAGATTTGATAATGGTTCATCAAATAATAAAACTTTAGGCTCAATTACCACAGCTCTTGCTAATGCAACTCTTTGTTGTTGCCCGCCTGATACGTGAGCAGGCAAACGGTCTTTCAGTTTTTCTAAACGCATTAGTTTTATAGCTTTATCTGCCCGTTCTTGAATTTCCTCTTTAGGTAATTTCCTTAGTTTTAATCCATATGTCACATTTTCATAAATTGTTAAATGGGGGAATAATGCATAGCTTTGAAATACCATAGCAATATTTCTTTTATTGGCAGGTACAGATACTACATTTTCATCTCCAAGATATATTTCTCCTGAAGTTGGAGTTTCAAATCCTGAAACCATCCTTAACATCGTTGTTTTGCCACAGCCAGAGGGGCCTAATAATGTTATTAATTCTCCATCCTCTACAACTAAGTCAACATTATTTACTGCAATAACTGGATCTCCACCATCTGGATTTGGAAATTTTTTAACAAGATTTTTAAGAAGTATTTGACTACTTTTCGAACTAAATGTGGTATCTATATTTTCCTTAACTTTATTCATTCTATATTCTCCTTATATTGACTTTCTATTCTCACATCTTTGTTTTGCCAATTTTTTCCACAATTATATTAAGTGCCCCTATAACTATTAAAATTACAATGATCATGATAACTACATAAGCAGAAGCAGAGCTGTATTGACTTACTTCAAACAATGAATATATCTTTGTTGTAACTAAACTCCACTTTGCAGATACCAAGAATACAGCAGCACTTACTGCAGTCATTGACTTTACAAACGAATAAACTAATCCCGAGAAGAATGCAGGTTTTATTAAAGGTAATGTAACTTTTCTAAATGTCTGAAAACTAGATGCTCCAAGATTAGTCGATGCTTCTTCAATTGAAGGATCAATTTGTTTCAAAGAAGCAGTTGCGGATTGAATTCCTACAGGCATATTCCTAAATACAAAGACTAATATTAATATAAGAGCCGTTCCTGTTAAGATAAGTGGTTTATCATTAAATGCTAATATAAAGCCTATACCAACAATAGTACCAGGTAATGCAAAAGTTAACATCGATGAAAATTCCAGGATGCTTTTACCATAAAAGGTTTTCCTTTCAAGTAAATATGCAATTATCATCCCTAATATGCCTGCAATGGGCATTGATATAAGAGATAAGACTATAGAATTTTTCATAGGACCCCAACCTAATGAAAATACATACTTGAAATGATCTAAAGTAAATGTAAAATTTACACCCCAAACTTTTACAAATGCACCTAATAATACAGTTCCATAAAACAATAAAATGATTGCTGAAAATAATGTTAAGATAATTAATAAGGGATAAACAATTTTTTTCTCTTTTGTCTTTGGTCTCTTTTGTGAAGGTTTGCCACTTACTGTTACAAAAGATTTTCCGCTTATCCAATATCTATTTAATATAAAGGCAAGTAAAGTCGGTAATAAGAGCATAATAGCAAGTATCGATCCACCTTTTAAATCATACATTCCTGTTATTACTCTATATGCCTCAACAGATAATGTACTATAATTCCCTGCTATAACTGCTGGATTACTAAAGTCTTCTAATGATTGAATGAAAACTAAGAGTAAAGCACTCAAGATACCTGGAAGTGATAATGGTAATGTAACCGTTCTAAATGTATATCCACTCGATCCTCCCAAATTCATTGCTGCGTCTTCTACAGAAGGATCTATTGATTCTAATATTCCTGATAAAGTTAAATATGCAGTTGGAAAATAGGACATTGTTTGTATTAAAATTAAACTATGAAGTCCATAAACATTAAAATCACTTATACCAAATAGACCATTAGTAATTAATCCTTGTCTACCAAATAAAAAAATGACAGCTAATGATAATATAAATGGTGGTGAAATGATTGGCAGCATAGCAATGAATTTAAAGAAACGCTTTCCTGGCAAGTCGACTCTTGTTAGAGCATAGGCGAATATATACCCTATGATTGTTGAAATAATTGCTGAAATTATTCCTAGTTTAACACTATTCATAAAAGTTGTACGATATCTTGTTTTGTTAAAAATATCTATTACCGATGCAAAATTAAATGAACCTTGATCGTCAGTTATACTATACATAAAGACATTTAATAATGGGTATATAACAAAGAGCAAAATTAAAGCAAAAACTACAATGACGGTTAATGCAAGCCCTGGTTCTTTAAAAATCATTTTTACATTTTCGAATGTCTTATTATATGTTTTTGTTTTTTTTGTTGCATTACTCAAGTTGCTGCCTCCTTTATGAGTTTATCAATTTATATGATTATGGTTGGGCATAACGACACCCAACCATATAAAAATAAAAAAGATATTGAATTTCCTAATGAATATTATTGTTCAAGATCATCATCTCCTGCAACTATTTCTGTGAACTCTTCTACTAATTTATCTCTATTTTCACCAGCCCAAATAAAGTCATAGTCTATTGTTTTAAGATCATCTATATTAATAGCACCTTCAGGAGGCGTTGCAGTAACATTTACTGGTAGTCTAAAGGATTTTGATTCTTCAAATAATTCTTGTCCTTCTTTACTCAGAACCCAATCAATAAATATTTTTGCATTTTCCATTTCATCTTCTGGCCCATTCTTAACAAGAGCAATTCCGCCAATTTCGTATCCTGTGCCATCTTCTGGAAATACAACTTCAACTGGATAACCTTCGGCAACTGGTTTTAGGCCATCATGAGAAAACACTAAACCTATAGCTGCTTCACCTAATCCAACATTTGTTGCAGGTGCTGAACCAGATTTTGTATATTGTCTAATATTCTCATTAAGAGCTTTGAAATATTCCCAGCCTTCATCTTCTCCATACATTTGAATAATTGAAGCTAGTATCGTATATGCTGTCCCTGAAGAACCTGGATGGGCCATAGAAATTTCATTTTTAAATTCAGGTTTTGTTAAATCTTCCCATGTAGCTGGGTAATCTATACCTTTTGATGCAAACCACTCTGTATTAACAGCAAAACCTAAAGCTCCTGCATAAAATGGAGCATAATATCCATCGGGATCTTTATATTCATCTGGTATATTTGTTAATTCTGGAGATTCATACTTCTCTAATAAATCGGATTCTTTAGCTGATATGAAAGTATCAACAGGACCTCCGTACCATACGCTTGCTTGAGGATTGTTCTTTTCAACTTGTAATTTAGCTAATATCTCTCCTGCTGATAATCTTACAAAATTAACTTTTATACCTGTTGCTTTTTCAAATGCATTTAAATAAACAGGAACCTCTGTATCTGGTAATGCTGTATAAATGGATAATTCTTTACTTGTTTTTACATCTTTCGCTTTTTCTGTCTCTTCATTTACTACTGCATCTTTTGCCTCTGATCCAGCTGTTGTACTTTTAGCTGTATCTTTATTTGACGAACATCCCGCTACTAATGTTAATGTTATTGTTAACACCAGTAAGATTCCTATAACAGAAAATTTTTTCATACTTTTTTTCAACATTTTTTATTCTCCATATAAATGTTTTTTGTTAAATTAATAATTTAACTCCTTTCTAACCAATAATTATTTTTATAGAATTTAATAGAAAATTCTATTCTTTTTTAACCTTATTTTATGTTTATTCTGAAATTTTATGATATTTCAAAGCAGATAAATCGCGCTAGAAAGACATTTTTCATCTAATTTTCAAGCTTGTTTTCATAACAAGCATTTTATTTCCAGGTAATTTGTCTGGACATGTTTTTTTCTCTGAACTTAGTTTTTTTATTCAATAGAATATATTCACTCGTTTCAATCTAACTTTGCTAACATTTCTTTTAAAGTAGATTTCCGTCCCATTTATTACCCTGGGACGGAAA
>CAYFRZ010000112.1:0-5427 GCA_964345675.1 uncultured Methanobrevibacter sp. | reverse complement strand
TACAAGTTATTAAACAATATAACCAATTATCAAAAGGAGGAAACATTATGGATGATGAAAGATTAAAAAAATTTGCATATGTGAATATTAGTTCTTACCGTGTGAAAACAATGAAAGCTCTTAAAGATGATGTAAAAACACCAACCAATATTGCAAAAGAAGCAGGAATACTTCCAAATCATATATCAAAAGTCCTTCGTGAATTAAAAGAAACTGGAATAGCTGAATGTATTAATGAAGAAGCAAGAAAAGGACGATTATACAGATTAACCGACATTGGAGAAGAAATAGTTGACAAATTAGAGTAATCATTGTTACATTATCACATCAATTATGTAACTGGACAAATATAACTAAAATATCAATAATAAGTGAAATTAGTTATTATTATTTATTAATAATAAATACAAAGTTTTAGATGATGTAAGTCCAGTGAGAACTATGATTCGAACTAAATAACAGAAACACTAATTGAACTAAATTTTATTCCAAATCATTATTGAATAACTAAAATTAAGATTATACTCGTTTTTAAAAGTAGTTACTAAATATAATACTGACTTGCACAATTTTATCCTTTAATGGTAGTTTTAAGTAAAATATACCTTAGGATTAACTAAAAAATGAATCATGCTGGTTATATGAAATAATTATAAATAAACTTTTTGTAAAAATTGATAAGTTAAATTAATTAAAATTAAAAAAAAAGGCAAAAAGGTGTTTATAAAGTAACACCCATTTCTAATTGTTCTGTAAGTTCTTTGTACCTGTTTCTGACAGTTACTTCAGTAACACCAGCGATTTCAGCCACATCCCTTTGGGTTTTTCTGTCCCCAAGTAAAACTGATGCAATATATAATGCTGCAGCAGCTACACCTGTTGGTCCTCTTCCTGAAGTCAATCCCTTTTCCATTGCTTTTTCTATAATTTCTATAGCTTTGGATTGTGCTTCACCAGAAAGACCAAGTTCTGATGCAAATCTAGGAACATAATCAACTGGAGAAGTTGGCGGTAATTTAATATTTAATTCACGAGTTAAGAATCTGTATGTACGACCTACTTCTTTTTTAGTTACTCTAGATACTTCAGCAATTTCATCTAAGGTACGTGGAACATTACAACGTCTACATGCGGCATATAATGATGCTGCCACTACACCTTCAATACTTCTTCCTCTGATTAATTTATTGTCAACTGCACTTCTGTAAACTACACTTGCAGCTTCCCTTACACTTCTCGGAAGTCCTAATCTTGAAGAGTCACGATCAAGTTCACTTAAAGCAAATGCTAAGTTTCTCTCAGTAGCTCCAGAAATTCTAATTTTCCTTTGCCATTTTCTTAATCTGTACCATTGTGCTCTGTTTCTTGCAGGAATATCACGACCGTAGATGTCTTTGTTTCTCCAATCAATCATAGTACTTAAACCTTTATCGTGAATAGTGTAAGTAATTGGAGCACCTACTCTTGTACGTTTGTCTCTTTGTTCATGGTCGAATGCTCTCCATTCTGGACCCATATCCACAAGATTTTCATCAATAACTAATCCACAATGAGAACATACAACTTCTGCTCTTTCATAATCACCAATTAATTCTGTTGATCCACATTCAGGACAGACGGTTGGTTCCTTAGATTCTTCTTGTGCTTTAGCCATTTGTGCTCTTCTTCCACGTCTTCCCCTTCTTGGAATTTCATCTACTTTTTGTTTTGTGGTTTCTTTTGGCGTGATCTCATCCTCCTTTTTCTAGTCTTTTTGGATTTTGGTTTTGATACAAATAGTTTTTCACCGCAGTTTTTCTCAATTTTTTCCCTATTTGCTCGTTTAAATAGTCTAATTGACACATAGGGATGCAGAGTAGGTCCAAAAACATAACCTACTTTACCAATTTTTTTCTTATTACCATCAAATACTATAGCTCCCGGTGACGGTGTCTTGGTTGTTCGAGCTATTAATTTTCCTGAATTTGCAATATGCAAACTTTTACCTAATAATTTCATAAAATCAAATCTGTATCAGTTATATATAATGAGGAAGTAGTATATAAAGTTATCGATATACTTATATATAAACATTGAATTGTATTTAAATGTTTTACTATTTTTTTCCAAGACCAACAATTTCAGATAATGTAATGCCCTTTGCAATCTTTCCAATGACAGCAGATTCTTTAATTTTAACCTTTAATGTAGCAGCCATTGTTTTTGAAAATAGTTCTTTGGGAATTACAACAACACCACATTCATCACCTATTAAGAAATCGCCAGGATTAATTATTACACCATCAATATCCAATACTTCATTTAAAATACCTAAACCTAAAGCAGATCCCGCATTAGGACAATAATTTGATGAAAATACTGGATAATCCATGTATAATAATGCATCAATATCACGTACCGAACCGTGAATTACAGTAGCTTTAACACCATTATCTCGAGCACAAGTTGAAGCAAGTTCTCCCCAAATTGCTTTATCTTCATTATCAACTTTAAAGAATAATATATCCCCATCTTCAGCCGCATCAATTGCCATAGCAGAAGTTCCCCAATCATCACTAGTAGTTTCTGCTGTAAAAATTCTACCGAATACTTTTTGATTGTTAATCGGTTTTATTTTTTGAATAACCCCAGAGCGGCCTGAAATTTCATCATATGCATCTGAAACTTGGCATGATGATACATTTTCTAAAAGAGAATGCAAATTAATATATTCATCATAGTTCTCCCCATTAAATTTTAAATCGTTAATTGTAACATTATCTAAACAAATTTCATTTATTATTACGCGTTTGTTCAAATTCTTATTTTTATTTAGTAAATCCTTTGGACTGATTGACATGACCTCACCAATTTTCACTTCAGTATAATACAATTTATATATTAGTTTTACTAATAAATAATAATTGTAGTATTTTTAAGAAATACTTATATTTATTATATGCTCAATAGAGTTAATTTACATATCATTATTATTAAATTCATTATTAATTTATTCAAAAAGACAGGAGAAAACAAGTATTATTAAGGAAATATAACATGTGAAAAACAATCCAGAATTATCTAGATAATAAAACCTTAATAGTGGACTCACTGTAACATGTATAAACTCTTTTTTTAGTGTATAATAGGTCTTTAAGACTGATGAATATATATGATTATCGTATAATTTATGCAAACCAAATAACTTTTTAGAATTACATAAATTATCCCGATTAATAAGCTTAGGAGGCTTAAAAATGGGAAAAGGAGAAGAATTAACTACAACAAAATATTTAATTCATGCTCAAATAAATGCTAATGGTATCGTGGAGAAACCTGATGTCGTTGGTGCAGTATTTGGGCAAACTGAAGGTTTACTTAGTAATGACTTAGATTTAAGAGAACTCCAAAGAACCGGAAGAATAGGAAGAATTCAAGTTAACATCCGTTCCAACAGTGGAAGAGCAAAAGGAGAAATTGTAATTCCATCCAGTTTAGATAGAGTTGAAACTGCCATTCTCGCAGCATCTCTTGAAACTATTAATCGTGTAGGTCCTTGTGAAGCTGAAATTCAAACTACTAAAGTTGAAGATGTAAGGGCAGTTAAAAGAGAACAAGTTGTTAACCGTGCTAAAGAAATTTACAAAAACATGGTTGAAAGCGTTGGCCCTACCAGCATTAAAATGATTGAAGAAGTCAGAGAAGCAATGAGAGTTCATGAAATCTCTGAATATGGTGAAGATCGTTTACCTGCTGGTCCAAGTATTCACTCATCTGATGCAATTATTGTTGTGGAAGGACGTAGCGACGTTTTAAACTTACTCAAATATGGTATTAAAAACACCGTCGCTGTTGAAGGTGTGAGTGTACCTCATTCTATTGGTGAGTTAAGTAAAAAAAGAACTACAACTGCATTTGTTGATGGAGACAGAGGTGGAGAACTCATCTTAAAAGAACTTTTACAAATTGGTGAAGTTGACTTTATTACACGTGCTCCAAAAGGAAAAGAAGTTGAAGATTTAGAAAAAGACGAAGTTTTAATTGCGCTTAGAGACAAAGTTCCTACTGCACAATTCTTAGCTACAACTAACATCTTAAATGACATTCCTAAAAAGGAACATGGTAAAAACCGTAATAACAGACACAATAACAATAAACATGACAAAAAACAAAAATACAATAACCACCGTCGTGAAGAACCTATTGTTGTCGAAGAACCAGTTATGGAAGATGACGAAGTAATATTAATGAAAGATATGCTTAGAGAATTCGAAGGAACTGGTGTTGGAGCTATTTTAGATGAAGCATTAAATATGACTAAAGAAGTTGAAGTGGAAAACATCTATGAAGAAATTAAAAACATAGAAGGAACTGCAGATGCTGTAATATTTGATGGTGTTATCAGTCAAAGATTAGTTGATGCAGCTTCAGAAAAAGGAATTAAAAAATTAGTCGCATTTAAATCTGTGAATATAGTTAAAAAACCACATAATGTTAAAATTATAACTATTAATTAAATTGAGAATTAAATAATTCTCATTTATTATTTTTTTGAATTGGAGGAATAAAATGAATATTAATATAGAAAATTACTACAGTACTAGAAAAAATGTTTTTGAAAGAGTTCAAGATACTAGTACTGCAACCAAAGTACTCATGTCCTTAATGATGGCATGTTTTACTGGTATGATGGCGCAAATAATTATTCCTTTACCTTGGACTCCAGTTCCGGTTACTGCACAAACATTTGCAGTATTATGTTCTGGTTTACTCTTAGGTAAGAAATATGGATGTTTAAGCCAAATTTTATATGTCGTTTTAGGTGTATCATTTATCCCATGGTTTGGAGGAATGACCGGTGGATTTGAAACTTTACTTGGATCAACTGGTGGATTCCTTATTGGATTTGTTATTGCATCCTACTTTATCGGAACAATAACTGAAAAATATGCTGATGCTCGTAATTTCAGAAAAATGGCAACTGTAATTGGTATTGCAAACTTTGTATTAATTTACATTCCAGGACTTATAGGTCTTGCATTATGGTTAAGCCTAACCCAAGGTGCAACCGTAGGTATTGTTGACCTTTTAATGATGGGTCTTGTACCATTTATCGCTGGAGATATTGTAAAAATCTTAGGTGCAGCATCCGTATCCAAAGTATTTTTACCAAAAGACTAAAAAGGTTACATTAACCTTTCTTTTTTTTATTTTAGTTTTATTGATTACAATGACACTTATTTTAAGAGGACATCACTTATTGTGTCTTAAAGGTTTTCAGGGATATGGATATGATGAAAACTTTACAAAAAATATGATTGATGTTAATTTAAAGCGAAAATCATCAAAGACTATTGTTAAATTAACAAATTCCCCTGATGATATTTGTAAATCCTGTCCAAATTTAAAAAACAATATTTGTGAGAATGAAACTCAAAATGAGAGAAT
>CAYFRZ010000111.1:0-5524 GCA_964345675.1 uncultured Methanobrevibacter sp. | reverse complement strand
AACAACATTGAAAACTATTTTATTCATATGACCATATGAAAGCACACCCAAAATTACTGGTGTGAATATTATAGCTAAAATATACCATATACAATCAATTAACGGCACTAAATTACCTACATTAAAGTTAAACAATGAAATAAACAAATACATCTCAAAAACAGTTAAAAAGAATCCCTGGACTCCGCCTGCAATAGCTTGTGCCAATGTATGTTTTTCAAGTGTTACTCTTGACCATATCAAAATTGGATAAATTATCCCAAATAATGCACCAATTGGCCCTAAAAGTAGAATTAATGCACCAACGGGACCGGACAGTCCAGTTGTATGAACACTAATTTTCCATTTTACTGTAATCAGTAATACAACACCCGTATTTATTGAATAGCATAAAAGGAGGGTTGTTAGAAAATCATTAGCTCCCACTATTAAAGAGACTAAAAAACCAATGAAATATGATATTATTCCAACAATTAGTGGTATAAAGCGGTCCTGCCTATTTGAGATATCTCTATCAGTATTGAGTTTTTTAGCCCAACAAATAATAATTATCATGGGTAAAATTGATGCAAAAACTAGTGAAATTAACTCCAAAACAATGAATTCATTAAGATTTCCATTTGACAATATTATACATATTATCAGGAATAGTGGAATGCATATTATTGGGGGATTTGTGATTGTTGATATTGTTTTAGCTATTTTTAACTTGTTCATAAGATTATTTATACTACTTTAGAATTAATAAGTATTATGAAAGTTAATTTAAAACCGCATGCAATGATGTATCCCTCACCGGCCGTTGTTGCAAGTGCCTATGATAATGATGGAAAAGTTGATGCATGCACTCTTGCTTTTGCAGCAATGTGTTCCCACAGACCCCCTGCCGTGATGATAGCTATTAATTCCACTTTAAAGAGAAAAACATTAGCCAGTATCTTAAATACAAAGGAGTTTTGCTTAGGTTTTCCAAGCACTGAACATGTGGTGGAAGTTGATTATTTGGGAATTGAATCAGGATATAATGCAGATAAAATTGATAAAATTAATTTTACATCTAAAAAAGGAGAATTTGTTAATGCCCCGGTCATTGATGAGTTTAAGGTATCTTTAGAATGTAAAGTGATGGATATTAAAGAAGTTGGAAGTCATACTCAAATAACTGGTGAAATTGTCAATATACAAGCTGATGAAAGTGTATTGGATGAGAGAAATAAAGTTGTTTTAGATTTATTAAATCCTTTAGCTTATGATGATATAAGTCATTCCTATTTCAGGATGGGTGGAAAAATATCTGATGGATTTAAGCTTGGTTTGAAGTTTAGAGAATAATTTTCAAAATTCAAATTGTTATTGTTGCTATGGCAATAGTTGATATTGCAATTGTTGTCAATGCAACATTTATATAGTATGAGATTCTAATGTTATAAGCATGAACTCGTTAGTGACATATTATTCAAGATCAAATATAACAAAAAAATTGGCAGAAGAAATTGCAAACGAATTAAGCTGCGATATTGAAGAGATTAAGCCTAAAGTAAATTATCATGGAAAGTTAGGCTATGCCCGTGGAGTAAAAGATGGTGCTACTGGAAAGATTGTGGAATTGGAATCATTAAAATACAACCCGCAAGATTATGATGTGGTATATATTGGAGCACCAGTATGGGCAGGAAAAGCAGCTAATCCTGTAATATCTTATTTAAATCAAAATGAAGGTAATTTTAATAATGTTAAGTTCTTTTTGACTGCCGGAAGCAGTGGATTTGACTCAAGTTTTAAACAGATGGAAACATCATCAATAAAACCTATTAAGACTTTACAGTTAACAACCAAAGAAGTTAAAAAAGGAGACTATGATTTAACATCATTTTTGAAGTAGCAGGTATAGCATGATTAATGAAGAATTTAAAATCATTGATGCTTCAAAAATTCCCGTTGGTAAACTAATTTCCATTATTTCAAGAAGCCATACCATTTATTTAAACCATAGATTGATCGAGTTTGGAATTAACTCAACACAGCTCCATCTATTATTTGAAATATCACATCAAAGCAATATTAATCAGGAAAAAATAGCTGCCAGGTGTAATATTAATAAAAGTGCGGTTGCAAGATCAATTAAAAAATTAGAAGATAATAAACTTGTTATAAGGGAAATTGATACTGACAATAGGCGTCAAAATAAGGTTTCACTTACCAAAAAAGGCGAAGATACTTTAAATAACAGTATTAAAATCCTTAAAGATTTGGAAAACGAAGTGTTCAATAATATCTCAATAAAAAAAGAGGAATTACAAAAAGTTTTAAAAGAAATTGCTATTAATCTTATAGAAATAAATGAAAAGGAGGTTAAAAATTGAGTGAAAATAAAAGTAAAAATATTGAAATGATTACTGGAGATCCGAAAAAAGCTATTGTTAAATTAGCCATTCCAATGATGATTTCAATGCTTCTCATCATGATGTATAATATTGCAGATAGTATCTGGGTAGCTGGACTCGGTGCAGATGCTCTTGCTGCAATCGGATTTATAACACCATTATTTATGGTTTTAGTTGGACTTGGAAACGGTATAGGTGCTGGTGCAAATTCTTTAATTGCAAGAAATATTGGTGCTAAAAATCATAAACAAGCAAATAATGCAGGATTACATGCCATTCTATTATCTATTATAATATCAATAATATTTACAATTTTAATAGAGGGTTTTATGGTTCCTATTTTACAGTTTATGGGAGCTGGAGATACAATCCAATATGCATTGGATTACAGTTACATTATCTTTGGATTCCTATTCATATTTGTATATTCCGGAGTTGCATCTGCCATATTTAGATCAGAAGGAGATATGAGACGTGCAACTATTGCAATAGCAGTTACCGCAGTTTTAAACATCATTTTAGACCCAATATTCATTTATGTATTGGACCTTGGAATTGCAGGTGCTGCTTGGGCAACTGTAATATCTGCAACAATGTCCTGTGTTATTATGAGTTATTGGATATGGGGTAAAAAAGACCTATATCTTGATTTGTCCCTTAAAAATTTTGATTATCAGACAGAATTAATGATTGATACTTTGCAAGTTGCTATACCTTCAACATTAGAGAATATTGTATTTTCCGCACTTGCAATCATGATTAATGCTATGCTTGTTATTGCTGCAGGAACAACAGCAGTTGCAGTATATACTGCATCAATGAGGATTGTGCAATTAGCAATGATTCCATTAATTGGTCTTGGAACAGCTGTTTTAACAGTTGCAGGTGTTGCATATGGTGCACATAACTACAAAAACTTAAAAACAGCACATTCTTACTCAATTAAACTTGGTTTTATAATATCAATTATTCTTGGAGCAATCATGTTTGTATTCTCAAGTTCAATTGCAACAGTATTCTCATATACAGCAGCAAGTGCAAGTCTGTCACCTCAAATTGCAACTGCAATATCTGTATTAAGTTTATTTGTTCTTGCAATCCCACATGGAATAATGTCTTCAATGATGTTTCAAGGAGTTGGAAAAGGAACATATTCCTTATTAATAACACTCCTCAGATCCTTAATATTGGAAACCGTTTTTGCATATATATTCTGTTTCATCTTTGGATGGGGATTAACTGGAATTTACGCAGGAGTAGTGTTCGGTTGTTTCGTTGGAGGAACTGTTGGATACATATGGGCAAAATTATTTATTAGAAAATTCAAACAGATTGCTATTAGAAAATATGCTCCAAAAGAAAACTAGTTTTATTATAAACTAGTTTTCATACTATTTCCATCCTATAATTCATTGATGTTATAATCTCAATATTAATGAAGTAAACAAAATAAAATTAATTTAATCTACTCCATCATATATTCCTGTAGGGATATATTCCTTTTTCTTTAAATTCCAATTCCAGCCATCTTTTAAGTATAGGTTCTGAAATTCCATATAATCCATTATTTAGACTTATTAATCCTTGGTTTTGAAGATTATTTAAATAGTTGCTTAATGATCCTGTAGATATTCCAAATTCATTTGCAATGTCAATTCTTCTTAGCGGTTTTTCAAGCAGAATTATTATTATGGTTTGTTCCCTAAATGATAATCTTGCCCAGATATTTATTAAATGGGAACTTATGGCTTGGATTTTTTTATCAAAATACATTTTTATTGCATCATCATCCATCTGCTCATTGATTGGAAGCAGTGACGCGAATATATTGACATATGACGGAACTCCTGAGGTGCATTTGTAAAATCTATCAAAACCATCATCTGTAAATAGAATATATGGAGTTTTTTCGGATAAATAATTCCTGACAGTTTCTTTTTCAAAAGGATTTATGTTAATTGAAATCATTCTTCCGCCAAATGCTCCGTTTTGGCTTGCAATTTCTGAGATTAATTTGTCTTGCAAGCTCATTGATCCTGAGAATATGTATGCTATTTTTCTTTGGTTTTGAATGTAGCTTCTAATTTTCCATAAAAATGATTCCTTATAATTGTTTAGTTCCTTAATAATTTGAAATTCATCAACAAAAATTAAAACCCCTTTGATTTTGTCCTGATTTTCATTATATATTTTTTCAGGCAGATTCAATGCAAAATCCATAAGTTTTTCTTCATTTGTTTGGCTTGAAAAGATTGGTATGGGTATTTTATCAAGTTGTATGAACTCTCTGATTTTAAAATCATTAGATTTGAAATATTTTTCTATTTGCTTGTCAAATGTGTTTAATCCTTTATTTTTTGATTCAAGAATTAATTCTTTGAAAAAATGTTCCATCAAACCAGTTATACTCATCTGATTTTTTTGATAACATTTGGACTTTGAAAAATCGATATATACTACAAGATATTCATCATCAAGATCCCTTTTTAGCTTTTTAAGAAAAACAGTTTTACCTACTCCCCTTATACCGGTCAATAATAAATCTGGAGCATGTCCCTGACTAGTTGAATGTAAGATATTTTTGATGTTTATTAATTCGCTTTCTCTGTTGTAAAATTCCTCATCTGTTAAATTTTGGTTATTTCCCCAAGGCAAATCTGTCATTACTTAATCCTCCTAGAAAAATGTATTATAAATTATAGTATATTTCTAATATAATATAAATTTTAATATATATTATAAAATATAGTACATATGGTATGTACTAAAAAATTTAGTACATTTAATTATTGTTGTATACCAATGAGAAAGATGTGAATTCTTTTCTTTATCCAAGTATGTGAAATTTTATATGATTTGATTTAAAAAACTGTTTTAGATAAAACTCAACAAAAGAATCAATAAAACCGTGCCAAAACAATATTTATAAAACATATCCTCACTATTAAACGATTTTATAAAAAAACATTATAAATCAGCCCATGGATATGTACAACAATTAGATGATGAAAAAATAGAAAAAAATCAAACAAAGGAGAAAACTACTATGGAAAAACCAACACAGAAAAAATAAAGAAATCATACAAAACAAAATATTTTTAGACTAACAAATGCAAATTGGACAGAAAAAACATATAAAA
>CAYFRZ010000110.1:0-5533 GCA_964345675.1 uncultured Methanobrevibacter sp. | reverse complement strand
ATAAAAAACTTGCAGATATTTAAATCACACAAGTTTTTGAAAGAGCCAATTGTTTAAGAAATTTTAACTAAAATTTGTTATTTGTGAAAAAATATAATTAAAATAATTTAATAATTGCAAAAAAAAATAAAAAGAGATTATTTAAAAAAATATCCTAAAATAAAACAATAAACCAATAAAACAATTAAATTAAAACAAGTAATTTTAAAATTAAACAGAAATATGGGAAAAAATAATGCAATATAAAAATATTTAAATTAATAATATTATACATATATTATTATATAATAAAAGTATTAGGGTTGGAAAAAATGAATGGAATAACCATATTAATTTGGATAACTATTGCAATAATTGGTGTAATTGCTTGCATATTAGTTAAATTACACTATAAAGGTAATGAACTCGAACATGACGAAGGATCAATAATTCCAAGTACAGATAGTTTGAATGGAATATTATCACAAGGAAAAGAAAAAATTAATTCGAAAAACATTAGTAATAGCTTATCTTCAAAAACAACCCAAAATTCTCAAAATACAAAATCATTATACGGAAACCAACAACATACTCCAAAAGATTATGATGTTTATATTGTTCCAGAAGTCAATAACAATAAAACTTACGAATACAAATCTGAAAATCAAGTCCTTATTGATTACGGAAATGAAGTTAAAAAATTTCAAGAACCAATTAAACAAAGCCAGATGGATATTATGAATCAAAATAAAGATGATAAAACAGAATTAAAAGATTTATTCACAATCGATGAATTAATTAAAGAATCCAAAAGAAAGGATACTGAAAGAGAAAAAGAACAACCAACTGAAGATGACCAGTTAACTGAACTTAAAGAAAGCATTGCTAAAAAACAAGAAAATAATGTTGAAAAACCTATTGAAAATGTAGTTGAGGAAGCTGAAACAATTGAAAGTTTATTAAATGAAGAAGAAGCAGATGCTGAAAAAACATCTGAAGAGATTGAAACCCCTTCAACATCACAAAAAACTATTGAAGAAGCCATTTCATCCGCTTCTCAAGAAAAAGAAGAAAAATTTGAAAGCATTTCTGAAGATAAAAATATAACTGATGTCTTACTAAATGCAGACAATGATGAAATAGATATTCCTAATGAAAAGATTAAAGAACCAACACTTAAAACTCCAACCAAAACAGAGGAAGCAAAAGATTACGAATCTGATTCCAAAATTGAAGAAAATAATGAATACAATATGGATTTGGACTATAGAAAGGACTTGGATAAATTTACAAGAAAAATTAAAGGTTCCAAAATCTTTCAAGATGTTAAAGAAAAATTTACTGCCGAACCAGATGAAGAATATGTTGAAGAAGAACATCCTCAAGAAGAAACTTACATTAGAAATGTTAGAGAATATGATGACTTTGAACCTATAATAAATGAAACACATGTAGATTATGTAGATCCAATTGAAGATATCGAACCTGCATTTGGAGATAACGAATCATTAAAATCCGGAAACAAGTCTAAAGTTTTTGAAGTAATAAAAAATACCCAAAAACCCGAAATCGCACAAACAAAAACTTCAACTATTAAAAGCAAACCTTCAAGAAATAATATAAAAATAAAATTAAATAATAATGAAGTTGTACTTAAAAAAGGAGATGAAATTATATTCAATCATTTAGGCGAAACTTATTCTAGCCAAGTTTACGCTATTAATGGTGACGATATCTCTGTTAAGTACAGACGTCAGAACATTATAATCAAACCAACTGATGTTAAAAAGATATATTAAATATCTTTTTTAACTTTTTTAATTATTTAATTTCTAAAACATCATTACAAAAAGTAAAAGAGACAAAATATAATGAAATTAAATAGTATAAAAAAAATTGGATTTAGGGAATTAAGTTTAATAATTGCAATTCTAATATTATTCATCATATCACTAGAAACAATTGATGATATGATTAATGTTGATTTTTATAAATCATTATTTTATTTCATATTTGGCGATACACTCATCCCTATTTTAATTATTATTTCAATATATTTTTCTAAAACAAAGATTAAAAAATGGAGATATTTTTTAACAGTTTGTGTAATAACATATTTTATTATTGGTATAATATCCAATTATACATCATTTGGAACATATCATTATACAACAAATGAGATATTCCAAAAATGGGACATTTACATTGATTTAATTGCTTATTTTATAGTTTGTTTATGTATGATTTACAAGAAATATCTTAAACTTGTAGATATTATATGTTTTGGAGGATATGTATTCGGTCTTACAATGTTTATTTATAACATTCGTTTAGGCGATACAGCATCAGGATTATTTTATGTAGCTTATTACATGGCTTGGCCACTGATGTTCATATTTATTTATCCAAAAGAAGGATATTCTAAAGTGTTAAGTTCCAAATCAGGTATTGGCAAATTAACAAGGATATTAGCAGTTATTATTATAGCTACTTCATTTATTTTTGCAATCCTTCGTTTAATAATGATTAATTATGGTTTATTCGAGAATACAATTATAGGAAATAATTTTGAGATTATAATTTTTAGTGTATTTATAGCTATTACATGGTTCGTTATAATATACTATAATAATCATATTGATGAGGAAGACATGGAAAATAAAAAAAGACTTGAAAAAACTTATAAAAATAATGAAGTTTTGCTTACTGAAGTCCATCACAGAGTTAAAAATAATTTAACAGTTTTGTATAGTTTTATTAATCTAGAAAAACGTAAAAAATCAAATCAAGAATCTTTAGAAAGTTTAAGCACAATCCAAAATCGTATTATGGCAATGACTTTAGTTCATTCAAATCTATATGAAACTTTAGATTTTGGAGAAGTAACTGCTAAAAAATATATTAATGAGTTAGTTTCAAACATTCACAGATCAATGAATCGTGAGGACATCATCTTTGATTTAGATATTAAGGACATAAATATAGATATTGATATTATTTCACCATTGGGATTAATAATCAATGAATCAGTTACAAATTCATTCAAATATGCCTTTCCAGAACAAGGAGGCACTATCTCAATTCAATTAAAAGAAAATGAGAATATATGTACCTTGATTGTTAAAGACAATAGAATTGGTTGTAGCGAGGAAGATTTAAAATCAAACCCCGGTACAGGATCAATGATTATTAAAGTTTTAGTTTCACAAATTGATGGAAAAATGAATTTAAGTGTTGATAATGGAGTAAAAAGAACTATTACTTTTGAAAATAAACTAAAGAAACATATAGATATTGCTTAAAAAAAAGAATAAATGAAATTATTCATTTAACTTATAATTCTCATTTTCAACAATATATTTTGGAACAATAATATTAAAAGAACGAATGATATTTAGATAAAAATCATCAAGTTCCCTATCCGCATAAGGATATGTAAATTCAAAGATATATAAATTATCATCTTCAACATATAAGAATTCATTCCGCCTAATCTCTTTTTCACCATCAGAAAAAGAGGAAATAATCAAATAATAAATAGACTCATTTATTGGAATGAAATCAGATAAAATTACATTAATTTTAGAATTATTTTTGCTATTCCTTTCAATATCCTCTTTAATAGCAGGAAGTCCGGCCAATGTAGGTGTTGTTGAAAATTTAATAGACATTGGAATCTTAGTATTTACCAAATATAAATCATTAAATTCATCTTTGGTATTGACCGGTTCAAAATCTTTTGGAATTTGTAGAGTTGAATATCCATTATTAAACATGGTCATATTATCCCTTATTTATGTGCATAGTAGAATACTAATTCATCATCTTTGATTTCATCCAAACGAGCAAAGCCTACTCTTTCAAATTGAACGATATCTCCAATTTCCAAATCCTTAAGATCAAACTCACCAAGACCAGTTTTAATCGATGCATCATCCATAACTATTTTAACATTTACATTCTCATTAGTTGGAACCCATTGAATAATTTTAGCTTTTACTTCCCTTGCATCTTCAAAAGAGGTTGAATGATACATTATTTTATTTCCATCAATTTCAACATTAACTGCATCCATTAATCTAAAAATGCCATCAGATATATCTTCTTTTGCTAAATAAGCACTACCATCAAAGGATAGTACTCTGCTTCCTCTGTCCACATGATCGGCATGTAATGGTCTTTCAATAGAGATTTCACCATCTTCATAACCATCAACTGTGATTTCTACAGGACATTCACAGAAGAAATATCTATTTGCAATTGGTTCTACAAAATTACGATTTAATCCATAAATTTTTTTCCAGCTAATTGCAGAATCAGCCATTTTAACACCAATTTCCGTAATTAAGTTGTAAATAGTTCGTGGATCAATTCCCCTTCTTGCAATAGCTCTCAATGTTCCAAGTCTTGGGTCATCCCATCCACTGTATGTCCCATCTTCAATTCCAGCCATTGCTTTTGAGGTACTGAGTGCAATATCTTCCATTTTAAGTCTTCCATAATGTATAAACTCTGGCAAATCCCATCCCATATGATCATATAAGTACTTTTGCTTTTCACTGTTTGCTAAGTGATCTTTACCTCTTAAAACATGAGTCATACCCATTAAATGATCATCTACTGAAACAGAAAAGTTCATCATTGGGTATATTCTGTACTTATTACCTACACGAGGGTGTTCTTCGTCAACCAATCTCATTGCAACCCAGTCACGAATAGCTGGATTTTTATGATTAATATCAGTTTTTACTCTTAGTACTGCTTCACCCACTTCCATAGTGTCAAATTTTTCCCATAATGCAAGGTTTTCTTCTACACTATTGTCTCTGCAGGGACAAGGCTGACAATTATCTTTGAGTTCTTTAAATTTCGCACCATCACATGTACACATGTAAGCTGCACCTTTTTCGATTAATTGGCGAGCATAATCATAATAAATTTCAAATCTATCAGACTGGTAAACAATTTCATCAGGCTTGATTCCTAACCACTCCAAATCTTCTGGAATCATTTCATAAGCAGGTTCAAATACTCTTTTCGGGTCTGTATCTTCAATTCTTAAAATTAATTTACCATTATGTCTTTTTACATATTCTGCATTTGGAACAGCTGCTCTTGAGTGTCCAATATGTAATGGTCCGCTTGGATTTGGAGCGAAACGTAACACAATATTTTCATGAGTTCCTGGAAGTTCTTGAAGCCCTACATCTTTTGTTTTTGGTTTTTTCTCCTGAACTTCAACGCCAAGTTTTATCATTTCACTAGCTTGTTCTTCTGGTGATAAAGCATTTACCTGTGATACAATTTTACCTGCTAACTGACCAATTTCTTTTGCTTTACTTCTAAGTTCCACTTCATTAGACATGATTGAACCCATTACAGCACCAGGATTTGCACTTCCATTATGTTTAGCTGCATTCAATAAAGCATGTTTAAAGACAATTTTTTCTAAATCATTCATTTAATCATCACGAATTTAATTAATTAATATAAAAATAAGCATTATTATTTATCTATCTGAATATATATAAATATTAGGAAAGAGTGATTTATG
>CAYFRZ010000109.1:0-5537 GCA_964345675.1 uncultured Methanobrevibacter sp. | reverse complement strand
TTATTTATATCTTTAGTTTAAAAATAATATAAATTTTTCTAAGTTGATATTAAGGTCACTTTCAAAAACTTGTGTGATAACTAATTTTTTGATTAATCTATTCATTTAAATTTTTCAGAATAATGGATTAATTAGCTTTAAATTATAAAAATAACTCCAAATATTAAAAAAATGTTTTTAATAAAAAACTTGCAGATATTTAAATCACACAAGTTTTTGAAAGAGCCATATTAAGTAGTAATTTTCACTTTGAATTATAATAAAAAAATAAGTTTTTGGGATGGTTAGATAGTTAAAAAGGTTTAACTATCTAACAGCTTGTTTTAACAAGCTTTTAGAGAAATGAATTTTTTTAAAATTTGGCTGTTTAATCTATCTCTCTGGCTACTTTGTAGCCAATTATATTATCTTAAATTTGCATTATATAAATGTTATTGTATTTTATAAAAAATCAATTATACTTTATTAAAAAATATATAGCATGTTATTAATAAATCTTATTTGAATGAATGGCTATAATAAACATGAAGAATATTTAAAAAATACATTTTTAGGATTAAATGATTCATTTGATTTAAAACAGGAAGAAAAAAAATTATCTAATACTTATTTTAAAGATTTAAAAGAAAAATTGTTAATTGAATATAACAATAAATCTTTAAAGGATGTTATGGACTGTAAGATATGTAACACATTTTTTGGCGATGCATTGAAAATTACTACAAAAGAAAAAATTAATTTTAATATTGAAGATAATAATTTCAAAGATCAGATTAATCATAATCTTAAACTACTTCCAAAAATAGGTATTAAAACAGAAGAAAATCTTAAAAATAAAAATTACATGACAATTGAATCACTTAAGAATCATGATAAATATTGTGATGTGGCATCAAAATTTCTAAATGAAATTGATAATATGTCTTTTCATGAAATAATGAATTTGTTGGATAATAATAAATATTCTAAAAAGTGTAGAGACAACTTACTTAAATGTATTAGCTTGACGGATATTGAAAACTTCAAATTTATGGATATTGAAACAAAAGGACTTTCTAATGTTCCAATAATATTAATTGGTGTTGCAGAAATCAAAAATGATAAAATAATTGCATCACAATATTTCTTAAGGGATTATACTGAAGAGCCAAATATCATTGAAGCATATCTTAGCCATTTGGATGAAAATTCTGTTCATGTAACATTCAACGGAAAAAGCTTTGATGTTCCATTTATAAAAAATAGATGTATTTACAATGGGGTTAACCATAACTTAGATTTGCCTCACTTGGATTTAATGTACTTTGCAAAGAATTTATGGAAAAATTCACTTCCAAATTGCCAACTTCAAACTATTGAACAAGAGATATTTGGAATAACTCGTCAGAATGATGTTCCTGGCCAATATATTCCTGGATATTATGATACTTATTTATCTGATAAAAATATAGGTCCGGTTGTACCTATAATTGAACACAACTGTCAAGATATTATTTCACTTGCAAGTTTTCTTGAGAAAATGTATGAGGATGTAAATTAAAATGGGTTTATTTGATAGATTTAAAAAAAGCGATAAAAAAGAAAAAAAAGTAATTCCTAATAATCTAGATATTGAAGATGAAGAATTGCGTCTAAAAGAAATAGCAATTAATCATAAAGATAGACTCGAAAGAGCACAAGCGGCAGATAAAATCACAAATGAATTTGTTGCATTAGACATGGCTAAAACCGTAAAAGATAGGGCTATTAGATTAATTGCAGCGAATAAATTAAAAGATAAAGATTTATTAAGGGATGCTGCTTTAAATTCACAATTTTTTGATGTTAGAAGTTTTGCATGGGAAAGACTTGGTGAGAACAATAAATCCATAGCTGAAATTGTAATAAATTCTAAGAAGAATTTGCATGTAGATGAAATATTTAATAAAATTGTGGATGAAGAAACTCTTAAATGGATCGCAATTGAAGCAATTGATAAAAAATATAGAACACGCGCTTTAAATAAAATCGATGATGCTGAAACATTATATGATTTAGTTTTCAAATCAAGAGACAATTATATTAAAAAAGCAGCTATTCTAAAAGATTCTTTTGTAAGTGAGGATATCCTTAAAAAAGTAGTCATGAAAAATAAAGATGAAGGAGTTAAAAAAGCAGCTATTGGTAAAATTAAAAATGATGATTTGCTGGCTTTAATAGCTCAAAATGAGGATAATACAAAGATTAAATCATTAATATTTGATAAAATTAATAATCAGGATATTTTAAAAACTCTTGTTTTAAATTCTGAAAAGTCTAATGTTAAAACGGATTTAATTGGTAAAATAGATGATGAAGAACTTTTAGCTAAAATTGCATTTGAAGATACTGATAAAATTGTTAGAAGTGAAGCTATTAAAAAAATAACTGATGAAGAAATATTAATTAATATAATTAACACAGAACAAGATGGCTTTGTCCGACAAATCGCAGTAAAAAATTTGAATAATCCTCATGAACTAATTAAAATAGCTTTAAATGATGATGACCAATTTGTAAGGAATCATGCAATTTCAAATCCCTCTTTAGTTGATAAAAAAGATTTTAAATATTTGGCTATTAATTCAACATATGAAGATGTAGCAACAGAGGCATTGACTCATATTGATGATGAAAATGATTTTATTGATATATTAAAAAATGCTAAACTCACATCAATTAGAAAATCTACATTAAATAATATTGATGATTTGGAAACATTAATTAGAATTGTCCTTGCAAATGAAGATGAGGATTTTTCTCTTAAAGCTTTGAATAAAATTAATGTGGAAAAATGCTTAATTAAAATATATGAGCAGGGTATTTCAGAAAATATCTCAGTTAGAGCTATTTCATTAATAAGAAATCAAAAATATTTAGGTGAGGTCGTTAGAAATGATTCTTCTTGGAGGGTTCGTGAAGCAGCTATTAAAAAAGTTGTAAGTAGAAAAATTTTAGAAGAAGTTTCAAATAATGATGAAAATGAATATGTGAGAAATGTCGCTAAAAAGAAATTGAAATTATAAATAAAATTCAACTTCTTTTCTTTCACTATTTTCACTTTCAAAAGCAGGTTTTTTAGTCTCAAATGCTTCTCCAGTAAAACTTCTAGCGTTTTCTTCACAAATGTGGATGCATGCAGTGCATCTTGAACATATATCAAGGTCAACATCAGCAGGATCATCATCAGGGATTGCTTTTTCAGGACAAACTGTAACGCAATCATAACAGAATATACATTTGCTTTGATCACAACTTATAACGAAAGGCAATTGTTTGTAATAAACATAAGGTTTGTTTCCAGGAATTTCTGATTGTAGGGATTCGCCGGATTCTAATTTTTCCACACATTTCTCTCCAAATTCAGTAATTTTTTCCACATCTGCAGTATCAGGTCTTCCTACTGCAACACCATCAAAAATGGAATGATGGCTGATTGTGGAAATTGCTGCAATAACATCAAAGTTATTTTCTTTAAGGAGATCTACCAATTCAAGCAGTGTATCGCCTACTTTAGCATTTCCATAATTTGCAACAGCAATCGCTTTTGTATTATTTCCAGTTAATTTGGATAATCTGTCCCGGGCAGTTTTTGGAATTCTTCCAGCAAAAACAGGCATTCCAACAATAACAATGTCCTGATCTGAAAAATCTTTAGTTGCATTAAAATGTAATAAATCGCAGATTCCTGTTTCATATTTGAAGTTACCGGCTATTTTATCCACTACTTTTTTAGTTGTCCCAGATGGACTAAAAAATATTCTAGTTATTTTTTTCATATTCTCACCTTATTTATATTAAATAATATGATTGTCAATATTTAAAAGTTTATCAAACAAAATAGAAATTAATTAATATTATTAAATTATAAATTTATTTGGTGATATGATGGAATTAATGAGAGAGTTATCTTTAACACCAGGAGTATCTGGTTCAGAAGAAAAAATAGCTGAAATTATTACACGTGAATTAAAAGATGTAGCTGATAAAATTGAAACTGACAGTATGGGAAATATTATTGCAACCAAAAAAGGTGAAAAAAAAGCTCCTACTGTAATGCTTGCCTCTCACATGGATGAAATTGGATTAATGGTAAGATACATTGATGATAATGGTTTTATTAAATTTTCAAACATTGGAGGAATTAATGATCAAATGTTAATGAACCAAACTGTGACTGTTCAATCCTCCGTTGGAGAACCGATTGTAGGAGTTATTGGTTCAAAACCACCTCATGTAACAACTGCTGAAGAAAGAAACAAAGTTGTTAAAGCTACTGATATGTTTATTGATATTGGTGCAAAAGATAAAGAAGAAGCAGAAAAAATGGTTAGAATTGGGGATAAAATAACCTTTAATTCTTTATTTGTTGAATATCCAAGTAATTTAATTATGGGTAAAGCACTTGATAACCGTGTAGGTTGTTATGTGATGATGGAAGTTTTAAAAAGAGTAGATACAAGAGCTACTGTTTATGGTGTAGGTACTGTTCAAGAGGAAGTAGGTCTTAAAGGAGCTAAAACTTCTGCATTCAAATTAAACCCTGATCTTGCTATTGCACTTGACGTTACATTATCTGGTGACCATCCTGGAATTAAACCAGAAGAAGCACCTGTAGTTATGGGTAAAGGACCTGCTATTATTTTAGCTGATGCTAGTGGAAGAGGTATTTTGACCCAACAATCAGTTAAAGATTTGCTTATCAATGCTGGTGACGAAAATGAGATTCCTTACCAATTAGAAGTAAGTGATGGAGGAACTACTGACGGTACTGCAATTCACTTAACTCGTGAAGGAATTCCAACTGGTGTTTTATCTGTCCCTACTCGTTATATACACACTCCTGTAAGTGTATGTAGTATGGATGATGTTGAAGCAACTATTCAGTTAATTACAGAAGCTATAAATAATTTATAATGCTTCTATAAATTTAGTTTATTATAGTATTAATTATAATAAACTCTTATTTTTTTTATCATATGTAAATAATAATTATTTAAATCTATCATCTGACTTTTGTGACTTTGCTTTTTTGTGATTTGATTCAAACCAACCTATTTTTAACTCATCAATTGTATCGTCATATAATTGGGGAACATATGGTTTAATGTCTAATAATGGGGTTCCATCAAGAATATCTACATTTTCAACATATACTTTGTTTCCTTTTACTTTATTTACTTTTACAACACTCATTCCAATGCGGTTTGGTCTTTTTGGGGATCTGGTTGCAAATACTCCATGAGTTTTTGTGTCCATAAACGGTTTTACTTCAAGTTTGTATCCTTCAACTTTATGTAGTAAATAAATTAAATGAATGTGTGAAAAGTCTTTTAAATCTTTTAGCCCATCAACAAATTTGTCTTTTATTTCTATTGTTCCTTGTATGCCTTTTGCTCCGGTTGGTTGAATTGGCATTCCTTCGATTTTTTTGAATTTTGTATGTATTGTACCAATTGATTCTAATTCGATATTCATATTTATTATATTCAATTCCATATCTTAAAATACTTTCTTTT
>CAYFRZ010000108.1:0-5571 GCA_964345675.1 uncultured Methanobrevibacter sp. | reverse complement strand
ATAGGCTAGTGGCACAGCTTGGTTAGCGCGCTCGGCTGATAACCGGGAGGTCATGGGTTCGAATCCCATCTAGCCTACTTTTAAACTGTTTTTTTAAAGAATTTTATATTACATAACAACTTTATCTCTTTTTAATAATTTAACATAATAAATATATATCATATTCTACATAATCTAACTTAAATGTACAAAAAGTTGGAATACTGATTAAAATGTGGGAAAAAATTAATGAAAAATTCAAAAAATACCCTGCAAGAATTAGAGTTGCAGAAAAAATGATCGAACTTGGACTATCTTTAAATGAAGATGGTAAAATATATTGTGGAAATTTAAAAATTAGTGATAAGTCATTGGCAACTGCTGCTGATGTAGATAGAAGAGCAATTAAATCCACCATTGAAGTAATACGCGAAGATGAAGAATTATATAATCTTTTCAGCAATATCGTACCAGCAGGAACACTTCTAAAAAATATAGCCAAAAACTTAAAATTGGGAGTTATAGAAATCGAAGTAGGATCAGAAAGTGAAGGAATACTTGCAAACACTACGAATTTAATTACAAAAAAAGGAATTGGAATAAGACAAGCTTATGCCGAAGATACGGAACTCCAAGAAAGTCCCATATTAACCATAATAACCGAAGAGGTTGTAAATGGGGATTTAATAAATGAATTTTTAAAAATAAAAGGAGTGACAAGAGTGTCTATTTACTAATCTAAATCATCCATTCTTGTTTTTTCCATTTCTCTATCTTCTTCTTCAAGAACTTCTAAAAGTTCTTCCCAAGCTTCTAAAGATTCTTTAGCAGCTTCTTCAGTTAATTTTTCTATTGCATAACCAGCGTGGATAAGAACATAATCACCAATTTCCACATCAGGCAAAAGATCCATTTTTGCTTGTTGTCTTGCTCCACCAAAGTCAGCATATAACCAATTGTCTTCCCTATTAATCTCAACAACATGAGCGGGTGCTGCGATACACATAATTTTTCCTCCAAAATTTAATATATAGATAATATTAAAGTTAGTATTATATAAAATTATCTAAATGGAGTTAAAAGATGAAGAATATTGTCATTGGTTCAGGGCCTGCTGGAAGACTAGCATCCTTACAGCTCGGAAAATTAGGAGAAGAAGTTACTTTAATTGAAAAAAGCCATATTGCAGGTACTTGTTTAAATGAAGGTTGTATGGTTATTTGTGCACTAACAGACATTACAAAATTTATTGATATTAATAAAAGATTTAATGCACATGGATTTTTAAAAAGTCAACTAGATATTTCATATGAAAAAATAGTTGAGAAAATTGTTGAAACACAAAAAAAATTAAGACAATTAAACCAAATTGAAAACGAAAGTATTGGGAACAACATAATTTATGGTGAAGCTATTATTGAAAACAATATAGTTCAAGTAAATAATGAAAGTTTCGAATATGATAATTTGCTCATTGCAACAGGTGCTCGTCCATTTATTCCAAATATAAAAGGTAGTGAATTTGGATTAACAAATAAAGATATATTAAAAATTGATGACATTCCTGAAAAATTAAATATTATCGGTGGAGGGATAATAGCTGGAGAAATAGCTAATATTTATTCAACATTAGGTAGTGAAGTCAATATTATTGCAAGAAGCTCATTTTTAAAAGAAATTACTCCAAATACAAAAAAATATGTTTTAAAAAACATTATGCCTAATGTAAATATCTATGAAAACACTAATGTCATGGAAGCATTTAAAGATAAAGTTCTACTGGATACTGGTGAAGAATTAGAAGGAATTCCATTTTTTGCAACAGGACGGATACCAAATAGTGAAATTGTTAAAGATTATGTTGAGTTAAACAATGATAAAACCATAAAAGTTAATGACATGATGGAAACTTCGGTTGAAAATATATATGCTGCAGGCGATGTTACTGGAGGATATCAGCTAACACCAATAGCCAGAAAAGAAGGAGTTATAGCTGCACGGAATATGGCAGGATATGCAAATAAAGTAAGCTACAATTGTGTTCCTCAAACTTTAAGTTTAAACATGGATGTGAGTTTTGTTGAAAATGAAAACTCAGAGTGCAATGAAGAAGATAAACAAAACATTGCAATACCAGGAATTGCAGGACCTTCCGCATTTTGGAATATTTTAAATGGAGATACAGGATATTCTGAAATTGAATTTGATAAGAAACATAATAAAATAAATAGAATTAATTCAATTTCACCATCTTCCATAAGCGATGTTGCATATTTATCTTATATAATGAGAATGAATTATGATTTAGATGATTATGATGAATTTTTAGAAATCCATCCATCAACTGATACAAACTATAAAATTATAAAAAATATGTGGTTATAAAACCGCTATTCAACTTTTTTTAAGATTTTATCTGCGAGAACATCAGCGGCTTCAAAACATTGCTTACCATAAATTTCAGCATTTTCTTTTAAAGAATCATAATTTTTAAATGCTTCATCAATACTTTTACAAACATCATTAACCTCTGATTCAATAATAGCTCCCTTAAATACACCAGCCATATTTTGATATCTTCCCCATTTTACCTTAGTAAGAGCAATAATCGGTTTTCCGCAAATCATTGCTTCTTCAAGAGAAACACCATCATCAGTCAATATTGCCAAATCAGCAAATTCAAATAAGTGATTGATCCAATCAATGAAATCAACATAGATTATTTTTTCTTCATCCATTAGATCATAATATTCTTCCTTTAAAGGACGTCCAATTAGAACTAAATTATATTCATCAGTAAAGTTAGCCACTAAATTAATAGCATCAATCATTCCCTTAAATATTGATGAACCTGAAGAAAATATTATTGTTTTTTTGTTTTCATCGAAATTAGGATATTTTTTCAAATTTTGAAGAGCAATATCCCCATTCCCCTCACCAATATCATCATTTAAGGGATAAAAAGATTTATCCATATTTTTAGGTAGAACATCTAATCTAAATTTATCCAATTCAGGTAAAGCATAACAATAATTAAATTTAGGGCATACTTTAGAATCCAAGGGCGTTGAAATTAAAGAAAAACAAGGTTTTCTAGCAAATTTAGCACCTAAAGAACCTACAATTGCACCTCCTCCCAAAACTGCAACAACAAAATCGGATTTAGATTTTTTGATAGCTGATTTTGCTTTAAAAGTCGCAGTTACTAACTTCAAAGCACCTTTTATTGCAGAAAGTTTAGTTGCAGAATGTCCACCCGCATGAGGGATATTAATCTTACATACTTCAAAACCATTTTTTTCAAATAAATCACCAGAAGCAGTTTCATCTAAACCAATTATACAATCTACACCTCTTTTTCTAAGTGCCAGCATAGTGTTAAGTGCAACAACTGCATCACCACCTAAACCTCTCCCAGTAACTGTAAAAAATGCTTTCATATAATCACGCTCCTTTTCCTAACTTTGGTATTTTCTTTGGAGTATATTCTTTTTTATGTGAAGCATATGGATTAAATAATAATCTTCTAAAACCTAATGAAATTAATAAAGGATTCCTAATATCAAATTGTTTATCTTTAAGAATCCATTTTCTAAATAAATCTCCCAATCCGCCACCAGTTAACACATCCATGAAATAATCTCCAAATGTTGGATTTAATATTCTTAAAGTTTGTCTGAAAAATACATTTAAATTATTTCTTCTAACAAAAGCAATTAAAGCAACTGTTATAAAACCAAGTAAAATAACAGACCATAATCCTCCAACTAGATAAAATGCTAAACCAAGTGATACTGCAAATGTATGATTTCCAACTTCACCCAACATAATCTTCCCTGAAAAATCAAGCGGAGAATAAGCTGCGCATACAACAAATATTAATAATGGAGTATAAATTGCAGGCAATTCATTCACCATTGGTGATCCCACAACCAACATGAAAACCATTGTTACAACAGACATAATCATAGTAACAATACATGCACTACCCGGTTGCATATCTGAGATATTAAGTGGTTGAACCATAAATGCAATAAATATTGCAGAAATCCAATATCCTTCAAGAATACCGATAATCATCACCAATATGATCCCAATTCCTCTTGAAAGTTGTCCCCATTCAATACCTAACGGAACACATTTTTTTCTTCCCAAAATATCATCAATTAATGCAAAAATACCAATAATTAAAATCATTGAATTACAACTGGGCAACATGAAAAAGGATAACACAATGAAAGGAATTACGCCAATTGCACGAGGAATTCCTCCCCTTACATTTGGATACAAATTACCTAAATATCCTCTTTTTCCTAAAAATCTAAAAATAATATTTAAAATAGCAGTACCTATTGCAGTTATTATGAAAACAATAATAAATGCAATAATAATTGATGAATAAAACATGTTAATCACTTGTATATAATTATTCTTAATTGTTCATATTATATATATTTGTACATAAAATTAAACAATTTCATATCTTAAAATGGCTGCCATACCACCAAGACTTTCTAGTTGTTTTCCGCCCTCATGTTCACTACTAACAACCATCACTTCACCTTTCATATTTTCGACCATGTCCATTAAGTCACCCATATTTTCACTAGCCACTTTAGTATCCAAAATTAAAAGTTCACTAACAGCACCTAAATTAATCGCATCCTTTGTTTGTTGAATACCATATGCAATTTTAGATGAATTTTTACCAATTTCAGTGAGTAATTTATTAATAGCACCCATTTCTTGAGCAACCCTATTTTCTGAAGTTAATTTTTCAACAGTGCCTTTCTTTAGAACTTCACTAATACCATTACGCCCCCCAGAACCTGTAGATTCAATAAAAGACATTTTTGCTAAATCTTTATATTTATCTTTAATATAATCATAGAAATCATTTTTAACAAAACCCGGACCGGCAATAACAATATTCTGAATTGAGTCAAATTTTTCTATTGATTCAACAATCTTATCATAAAATTGAACAATATTTTTTTGCCTATTTTTATCAACAATCCTTTTACCAGAAACATGGCCTTTGATTGGACCATAATATTCAATTCCAAATTGCCTCATCAAACCAATAGTTGCAGTATCATCTTCCAAAACAATTATAATTGCAGATAATTTTTTAGATGCATCAATAGCTTGATTAACTCTCTTAATTGCCCATTTTGGCCAAAAACTTTTTTTGATTTTAATTGGAGTGTTAAGTTTAACTTCCAAAGTATGATGAGATCCAAGTGGAATTAAATCTTCAGGACCTTTTGTAATGGTGCCTGTTAATCTTAATTTTCCGGTGAACAAATGAAAAGCAATATTTTCAATATCCAAACCTAAATAAAATGTTTTTTTAACACCCCTATCACTTCGCAGTTTATCTCCAGTATTATCCTGAATACGTCTTGTTGTTTTAGAAGATGCGTTATCCCCAACTTCTATTATGTGAGACAAATGCCATAAATCATCCAAGGTCTCTGGAACTGTTTCAATAATTCCTTCTTTAACATCTTGTTTTACAATTCTCATAATTTTCACAATAATTTTTCTAGTTAATAATTTATATACTTACTAATTTAAAATTATTAATGA
>CAYFRZ010000107.1:0-5579 GCA_964345675.1 uncultured Methanobrevibacter sp. | reverse complement strand
TTGGGATGAGGATAATGCGATTTACTAAAAATCACTTAAGTTCTTGAAAGTGCCTATAATAATATTATATTTATTCAAACCTATAATTAATATTATAGTAATAAATTATGTTAAAAGTGATGAACATGCCTGAGATAACAAAATGTATTAATGAATGGAATGCTACTATTGAAGCATTAGGCCAAGGAAAACAAACTATATTAATCCGTAAATATGGAACAACTTTAAAAGAGTTTTTATTATATCCTACTGTCAGTTATGCATTGAAAGATAATGTTCTAGAATCATTTAGCGATGAAGAATTTGTAAAAGATAATCTTCTTCCAGCTGGTGAAGATGGGACTTATGAAATCAAATATTATGCAACTGTTGAAGAGGTTATTGAAAAATCACCATCAAGGATTGGTGCATTTAATAAGTTCCATATCTGGACTCGTGATCATGTTAAAAATTATCTTGGAAGAAAACCGGCCCAAATTTGGATTTTAAGAGTTTACAAATTAGATGAACCTCAAATGCTTAAAAGAAATCGTGGTATGAGATACGCTAATGTAGAAAAACCTGTTAAACTTGAAGGCACACCAGTTATTCCTGATGCGGAATTTAACAAATTAAAAAGAGAGATTTTAAAAACTCATTAATGAAAATTGTTTAAAAAAAACACAATCTTTTACATATATTTTATTAGTGATTGATAATGTCTAAATTCAAATGTTCCTTTTGTAAAAATGAGATTGATTCTTCATCAAAGTTTTGTTGTTATTGTGGAGCAGATATCGGCGATGAACCAAATTTCATTGATAAAATTTTAAATTTATTCAAATCTAATCATAAAAAGCTTTATGAAAGATTTATTATACAAAAAGAAAGTATTGAAAAATTCAATGATGAATTAAAAAAAGAGTATATTCCTAAATCTCAAACTCAAGATTTAATAAAAGACAATAAAGATAATTTTTCTTTGTGCGTGAATCTAAATGAGTATTCCAATGAAAATAAATTGAATTTATCTGATGATGAATCTGAACTTATTAAGTTATTTATTAATAATTATGAAAATCTTGATGAAATCATTCAAAATATTAATAAAAAACATGTTTGCAGTTTATATGATAAATTTAAGCAAAATAAAGATTATTATCTAAAAATTATTGATAAATACAAATCAAATGTCTCTTATGATGAATTAATCACTGAAGACAAAACTCAATTTAAAGAAGATTTTGAGTTTATAAATGATTTATTCGAAAAATTACAAGATTTTGATTTTGTTGATGATTCCGAGATTATGGAAGACTTCATTTATATTTATAAAAATTTTAATGAAATTAAAAAAGAAATTAATGATGAAGTTACATATAGAAGTTTATTAGTTAAATTTGATAAAAATAGGCCTAAAATTTTACACTTTATTGATACTTATAAAATGAATATTCCTGATGATTTATATATTGATGATTTTAAATCTATTTTAAATGATTATGAAATGATTTATAATTTTTTAGATGATTTATTACAATTGCCTGATAAATATTTTAATCAGGACGCACATGATTTTGTTGAAATATATGATGATTTCCAGAATATTTCACAAAAAATAAATGAGAATTATATTAAAAGAAAATATGAATTTTTTTCAAATAATAAAGATAATTTAAACTTACAAATCTCTAAATACCGCTCAATATCTGTTGATGAGTATATTAATTACAAAAATGATTATCTGGATGAAATTTCACCAATCCATGATTGTATTATTGATCTTAAAAATCATGGATATAAGTTTCCTAAAAATGATTTGTCTTGTGTAAGTGACACTATTTCTATTTTTAATTATCTTAATGAAGAATTCGCAAAAGAATGTTATAATACTTATTTAAATTTCAAATCCCTTGTAACTAAATTTTTAAATCTCTATGATGGAGATATTTTGGGTGAAGAATATATTTTTGATAAAAATAATATTTTAAAAACTTATGTAAATGCGTATCAAAAATCCTCTGAGATTTATAAATTATATGATGCAAACGAAATTGGATTGTCTGATGAGGAAATAAATTCTATCAAAAGATTTATTAGTTTATATAATAATTTTGAGGAAGAGTATATAAAAATTAATAATGAAAACTATGTTATAAAACTTAATGAAGAATTTTTTAAAAATAAAGATACATTTGAAGCTTTCGTTAATAAATTTAATGAAAATACCTTGTTAGATAAATATATTCATGAAGAAGATAAAATAAATTTTATAGATTCCAATAAACCCTATTATGATTTCGCTAAAATAGCTGAAAAGATTCCTGAAGTTGAAATCGATTTATTAACAGAATTTATTAATATTTATGAAAATTTTGATGAAATTATTCTTAAAATTAACAGTAACTATGTGAATAATTTATATCACACTAATTTAGATAAAATCGATAAATATATTGACATGGTTTTTTGTAGACAAGAATATTATGTCTCCAATTCTAAATTAAAAGATTTTGATTCTTGTTTAAATATTGTTTCAAAACTATTGGGATATTGTAATGATTATCCGTATTTATCTATTTCAAAATTATTAGATTTTCCAGGAGATAAAGATGAATTAAATAATGTCGTCACCAGAGCTAATGATGCATTTATTTTAAAAGAATTACAACAGAATAAGAATTTATTTGATAATGTTATTCCCGGCAAACCTTTAGATTTAAATCAAAGAACTGCCATTATAATTGATGAAGATAATACCCAAATAATTGCCGGCGCAGGTTGTGGTAAAACTTTAACTCTTCAAGCAAAAGTCAAGTACCTCATTGAAAAGAAAAACATTAAACCTGCTGAAATATTAGCTCTTTCATTTTCAAATTACTCTGCAAATGATTTAAAACGTAAGATGAACCAAATTGGCTTGGATATTCCTGTAAGCACATTTCATTCTTTAGGATTAGATATTTTAAGAAAAAATGAGGTCAGGGCTAATGTTGAGAAGTTTGCTTTAAATAGTGCAATTAAACAATATTTTGTTTCACATCTTTTAGATAATGAAGTTATGCTTCAAAATATAGTGGAATTTTTCGGATACTATATGTATCAACCTTTAGATAAGAATAAAATCAAAAATATTGGTGAAGTATATGATTATGAAAGGGGAATGGATTTAGAGACATTATATAGTAAATTTGAAACTCTTAAAGACCCTTCTTTGAAAAAAACCACTCTTCAAGGTGAAAAAGTAAAAAGTTTAGAAGAGAGGAGTATTGCTAATTTTTTATTTATTAATGGAATCAAATACAGTTATGAAAAACAATATGAACCAAAAATCGATTGGAAAAAGACACGCGATTATTTAGATGAAATTTTATTCACTGAAATTGAAGTACCCTCTTTTGTTAAAATAGATTTAGTTAATGAAATTTTAGACTTCTTAGAACTTGATGAAATTATAACCTGGGTGAATAATAATGAAGAAGTTACCAATTATCATCCAGATTTCTATTTAGATGATTATGATATTTATTATGAACACTTTGGAGTAAACAGGAAATGTTTAGCACCATGGCTTCCAAAAAAACAGTCAAGAGAATATAAAAAGTCAATGAGAAATAAAAGATTGTTGCATAAGAAATATGGTACTGATTTGATTGAAACATATTCATATTATCAAAGTGAAAACAGACTTCTTGAAAGATTGGCTGAAAAATTAAAACAAAAAGGAGTTCAATTTAATAAAATTGACTATCATCAATTTATTCTTGAATTACTTCATAACGAAGAAAAAATTAGCGAATATTGGGATTTTATTAAACTTGTTAAAACATTTATTAATCTATTTAAAGGAAATGGTTATACAAAAGAAAAATTCAATGAATTTAGAAAAATAAATGAAGAAAAATTCACTGGATTTGACAAAGAAAAACATGAATTGTTCTTTGACATTGTTGAAGATATGTATGATTTTTATTATGATTATTTGAAAAACAACGGATTAATTGACTTTAATGACATGATTAATGATGCTGTTGTAAAAATCAGAAATGATTGTAATTATGATAAATACAAATATATTTTAGTTGATGAATTCCAAGATACGTCCCATACCCGATTTAATTTATTAAAAGCTTTAAAAAATTATTCAAATGCAAAAATAGTTGTTGTAGGCGATGATTGGCAGTCAATTTATAGATTTACTGGATGTGACATTGATCTATTCACAAATTTTAATGATTATTTTGAAGATTCGAAAACTGAAATCTGTTATATAACAAATACGTATCGGAATTCACAAAGTTTAATTAATGCATCAGGCAATTTTGTAATGAAAAATGATGCTCAATTTAAAAAACAACTAAATTCAAAATCAAAAACTCAAATCAATGATACAATTAAATTATATCAATATTTAAATTATTTAGATCAACCTTTAGTATTTGAAGCTATAATTAATGACATATATGATTCATCCCATGAAAAGAATGTGGATATCTTAGTTTTAGGAAGAAATAGAAAGGATTATGCAAGTTTGATTAATGAAGAACTATTCTACACTTCAGGTTCCCTAGATGATAAAAATTTAAAGATACATTACAAGAAAAATCCAAGAATATCAATTAGATACATGACTGTCCACGGTTCTAAGGGATTGGAAGCAGATAATGTAATATTGATAAATTTGGCAGATAAAAAGAATGGTTTTCCAAATAAAATTGAAGATGATTCTGTTTTAAGTTTTGTTAAAAATGAAAAAGAAGAACCGATAGATTTTGCTGAAGAGAGAAGATTATTTTATGTTGGGCTAACAAGAACATTGAAACGTACTTATTTACTTGCTCCAAAAGATAAAAAATCAATTTTCGTTAATGAGATAATGGAAGATATTGATGTTGTCGATTTTGAATTAGAATTGAATGAAGAAGATTTAGGTGATGAAATAAGGGTTATTGCATCAACTGATGGAGTATGTCCTTATTGTGGGACTGGAAAAATCAATTTAAAATATAATCCAAAAACCGGGAAGAAATTCTTTAAATGTTCCAATTGGCCAAAATGTGATTGGTACGGAGGCAATTTTTATGATAGTGTTGAAGAATTGGATAATCCACGATACTGCCCAAAATGTGGTGGATTATTAGTCCGAAAAACTAATAGCAAAACTGGAAAAGATTTTTATAGTTGTATAAATTATTTTCCAGATAAAATTTGCAGATATTCTGAAGATATAGAATAATTTGCTTTAATGAAAATGCTGTTTAAATCTTTAATAATTTATTATATTTAAAGTAAAAGAGATTAATCAAGATTGTGAATGTTTTTAGTCACTTCTTCGCCTTTATCAGTCAATCTATACAATCTACCTTTTCTAACTTCAGGATTAATACATTCCACAAGTTCATGCTCTTTCAATTCAGACAGAACTTTGGAAATGTGATTTGGTTTAATTTCTGAATCTCGAGCAATAACCGTAGGTATTTTAACATCTCCATCCAAAGACTTCATCACTTTTGTTCTGTAACTTGATATTTTAACATAACTTAATTCAGTTAGTCGGATAGGATTGGATGATTGCTCATCCTCACCCTCCTCAGAACCGT
>CAYFRZ010000106.1:0-5610 GCA_964345675.1 uncultured Methanobrevibacter sp. | reverse complement strand
CAATAATTTTTCTAGTTAATAATTTATATACTTACTAATTTAAAATTATTAATGATTAAAATGAATGTTGGAATTATTGGAGGTAGTGATGGGTTGGGTAAAACTATTGTCTACTACCTAAGAGATGAATTTGATGTATACATAACTGGAAGAGACCACAATAAAGGTAAAAATGTTGCTAGTAACTTAAATGTTAATTATATTGAATCAAATACTGATTTAGCAAACATTAGCGATATTTTAATTATATCAGTGCCAATACATCATACATCCAACGTTATCCGTGAAGTAGCACCATTTATGAAACCGGGTTCATTAATGATTGATGTAACATCTGTTAAAGAAGAACCTTCCAAAACTATGGAAAAAGTATTACCCGATACAGTAGAATACATTCCAACACATCCCATCTTTGGTCCAAGAACCACAGACTTAAACAACCAAGTAATTGTTTTAACAGCTACAAAAAAAGGAAAATGGTACGAGAAAGTTTATAATTATTTGAATAATCAACACATGCGAATAATTGAAACTACAGCTCAAAAACACGATTACATGATGAGCATAGTACAAGTTTTAACTCATTTTTCATTCATTTCAACTGCATCAGCTATTGAAAAATTAAAAATAGACATATCTGAAACCGAAGATTATGAAAGTCCCATTTACAATCTCATGATTGATATGATTGCCCGTATTGTTGCACAGAACCCTTACCTTACATACTACATCCAATCCATGAATAATAATGGTCCAAAAATTAGAAATACTTTTGCAGATGCAGTTATTGAATTAAGAGATGTAATCAATAATGAAGATGATGAAAAATTTGTTGAAATTGCAATTAAAGCAACAAAACATATGGGAGATATTAAAAATGCATTAGGTAGAAGTGATAAAGCAATCAATGGACTTAATCATGAATATACCCTATTAAATAAATCAATAGGTACTGAAGTTGGTCTAAGACATATCTATTCAGGAAAAATACATGTGGGAATTTTAGAAAAATTAGAAAATAAAACTGTATTCCTTAGAAAACGAAATAAAATTAAAAAATTACGTATTGCAAATATCGAAGTTTTAAGTGAAAGTGAACTGCATAATTGGAAAGTTAATAATTTAGATAAAAAAACTGAATCGATAAGTTGCGTATTTCCAAATAGAGTTAATGTTGAAGTCATACAATATACTGTTAAAAATATCATAAATATAATCGATATTAACTTAACTGATACCTATAACGGACCACAAATTAGTAATGAGTCAATAAGTTTAACTTTTGAAGTTGTTGCATTATCAAAAGAAGATATTGAAAAAGTTAAAGAACTCTTCACCGGTTTTGGCGGAGTCATAAGGTAAATTGTTTTAATGTAGGCGAACATACATTAAAGTGTCAAAAAGTAATTAAACTTTTAATTAAATAATTACAATTTGAAATTTACCTATTTTATTAAAATAAAATAAATATATTTTTTTTAGTTAAAATAAGACAATAACTATTTTTATTAATAATATAATTAAATTTAAAATATTTTTTAAAAAATTTTATAACCGAAATATTTATATAGTAAAACATATACAGGTATATTTGTCAATAAAGTTACAAAAAGTAACAAAAAGATTGACACAGAATAACGATTATCAAATTATTGTCATAAACAGGAGATGATTACCATGGCAGAAAATGAAATTACTCTAAAAGTTGCAGAAGCAATTTCACAAAAAGATGTAGGTCAAGGAGTTGCAAGACTTGACCCAAACGTTATGGATAATTTAAACATTCATGAAAGAGATTTAATCGAAATTGTAGGCGAAAAAAGAACTGCCGCAATCGCTCTTCCTTCACAAACCGACATTGGACTTGGAGTTATTAGGATTGATGGATTAGTACGTAAAAATTCCGGTGCAACTATAGGTGGAGAAGTTCAAGTTAAAAAAATTAAAGCAGTAGAAGCTAAAAAAGTTATTTTAGCCCCTATTGAGAATAATATCCGTGTACAAGGAGATGTACGTAGTTTATTTGCTGGAAAAGTAATGGTGCAAGGAGACATTATAGGATCTCAAATCAGATCTCCAAAACCAAGTATGAGTATGGGTTTTGGTAGTTTATTTGATGAATTAATGGATTTCACACCAGCAATGAAAGAAATTAAATTTGCAGTTGTATCAACAAGCCCAAAAGACATTGTAATTGTTGGTCCAAATACTGAAGTCCAACTCCATGAAAGTCCAGTTGATGTAAGTAAAATCGAAGGTGTCGGAAACCTTGTTGATGTAAGTTACGAAGATATTGGTGGCCTTAAAGAAGAAGTTAAAAAAGTAAGAGAAATGATTGAAATTCCTCTTAAAAGGCCAGAACTCTTTGAAAAATTAGGTATTGCCCCTCCAAAAGGAGTATTGATGCATGGTCCGCCGGGTACTGGTAAAACATTATTGGCTAAAGCAGTAGCTAGTGAAAGTGATGCTCATTTCATTGCAATAAATGGACCTGAAATTATGAGCAAATATGTAGGTGGATCTGAAGAGAACTTAAGGGAATACTTCGAAGAAGCAGAGGAAAACTCTCCTTCAATCATATTTATCGATGAGCTTGATGCAATTGCACCAAAAAGAGAAGAAACTAATGGAGAAGTTGAAAGAAGAACAGTTGCTCAACTCCTTACATTAATGGATGGTCTTAAATCCCGTGGCCAAGTAGTCGTAATTGGTGCAACCAACAGACCAGATTCTCTTGACCCAGCACTTAGAAGGCCAGGAAGATTTGATCGTGAAATAGAAATTGGAGTACCAGATTCTGAAGAAAGAAAAGAAGTGCTTGAAATTCACACAAGAAATATGCCTCTTTCAGAGGATGTTGACCTCGATAAAATCTCAAATACAACCCATGGATTTGTAGGTGCGGATCTTGAATCATTATGTAAAGAAGCTGCAATGAGGGTTGTTAGAAGAATCCTACCAGAAATTCAAAACGATGAAGAAATTCCAAAAGAAGTAATGGAAAAAATCGTTGTTACAGGTGATGACTTTAAAAATGCACAAAAAGAAATCCAACCTTCAGCTTTAAGAGAAGTGCTTGTTCAAATCCCAGACATTAAATGGGATGATGTTGGTGGTCTTGAAGACGTGAAACAAGAACTTAAAGAAGCTGTTGAATGGCCATTAAAACACCCTGAAACTTTCAAACGTTTAGGAATAAGACCACCTAAAGGAACATTACTTTACGGAATTCCGGGAACTGGTAAAACCTTACTTGCAAAAGCAGTAGCAAATGAAAGTGAAGCAAACTTTATTTCAGTAAAAGGTCCTGAACTTCTATCTAAATGGGTGGGAGAATCCGAAAAAGGCGTTAGAGAAGTATTTAGAAAAGCAAAACAAGCAGCACCAACAGTAATCTTTTTCGATGAAATTGATGCAATAGCCAGCACACGTAGTGGAAATGATACTGATAGCGGAGTGACTAAAAGAGTTGTAAACCAACTATTAACAGAAATGGATGGTTTAGAAGAACTTGAAGACGTTGCAATCATTGCAGCAACAAACAGACCAGATATTTTAGATGCTGGACTTATGAGACCTGGAAGATTCGACAGACACATACAAGTCAGTGAACCAGATGAAGAAACAAGGCTTTCAATATTCAAAGTACACACAAAAGATATGCCTCTTGCAAAAGACGTTGATCTTAAAAAACTCGCTAAAAATACTGAAAAATATGTTGGAGCAGACATTGAATCAGTATGCAGAGAAGCAGCAATGCTTACTTTAAGAAATGACATCGATGCCAAAGAAATCCCATATAAATACTTCAAAGAAGCAATCGATAAAGTAAAACCTGGACATAACTCCAATGAGGAGCAATTAGTCCAATACATGTAGGAAGAATCATCAATTCTTCCTTTCATTATAACATTAATAAATAAAAACTGATCATATTTAGGGAGAGATACAGAAATCTCTCCCACAACCTCCATAATAATATTGACACCATTTTCTACCGTTTTTGGGAAGATATGGAATCTTCCCACAACCTTTTATATGAATACTATTTTTAACAATATCTTTTAAATAACAATTCTAACAATATTTAACCATGAGCGAACATGTAATTGAAGCATTAGGATTAAGTAAAGTAACAATTAAAGATGGCAAAGTTGTTGATGTAACTAAACCAGAAGTCGAATATTGTCCTCTTTTTGACCATCATAGAGGAATTAAAAAATTAACACCAGAAGCAATAGCTAAAAATATGCAATTTAGAATTGATGATTTTGGAATGTGCATGCCAAATCGCCAATTAAGAATGAAAGACTTTTTAAATTTTGGAATTTCAGAAATTATGTGCACATTACTTGATGAACATGTAATTGACTCTGTGATAATGGTTTTAGAAGGTTGTGGAACATTAATTGTTACAGAACCCGATCTTGTTCAAGGAATTGGTGGAAGAGTTTCTGGCCTTGTAAAAACTAGCCCAATTCCAGAACTAATAAATAAAATTGGTGTGGAAAATATTGTTGATCCTGAAACTGCTGAAATAAATCAAATTAAAGGATTGGAACTTGCAATTGAAAAAGGTTTCAAGAATATTGCAGTTACAATAACATTAGCCAGTGATATTGATAAGATTGAAAGAGTAAAATCCGAACATCCCGATGTAAATATTTATGTTTTCGTTGTTCATACATCTAAAAGAACTGCTGAGGAAGCAAGAAAGTTATTTGATGGTTGCGATGTTGCAACAGCTTGTGCATCAAAATATATTCGTAAAATTGGACAAAAAGAAAGTATAAAAACAGTAGGTCAATCAATACCAATTTATGCTCGCACTGAAGATGGGAAAAAATTCTTAGAAATGCGTTTAGAAAAAATTGGTGGTGAGAAACCTAAAAAAGATAATCCTGATTTGCCTTACCCATTAATCTAATTATCGCCTATTTGGTAAAGTGAACTCGGGAGCGACGATTCTCTGATGATAAGATTGGGATTTGTATTCAATAAATTCAAATCTTTTTCCGCTAACGCCATATTTTGGATTATAACCAAAAATATTAATATAATCTCTTAAATCATCACGTTCGCTTTTCATTGCCATAGTTACATCAAATAATGCTTTTGTATCATCGATAGCTCTATGAAAATTAACTTCCTGAATATTATAATATTTAACAGCGTCGATTAATTTATGAGGAAATTCTTTTCTATCTTTTAGAACTGATACTGTATCCAACCAATTCAAATTGGAAACAATATTATCTGCTTCATTTGGAAAATGACGTTTTAATAAATAATAAACAAATTGCAAATCGAATTGACAGTTATGAGCAATCATCAATGTATCTGCAGTAAGTCTTTCTTTTAAGTCCAAAGCTACTTTTTCCTCACTAATCCCCTCACTGTTTATCATATCATTAGTAATTCCAGTTAACCTTGATATTTTCTGTGAAATCGGTTCGCCCACCTTAATAAATTCATCATAGCTATCAATTACAACACCATTTTCAACAGTCAACATTGCAAGCTCAATAATTTTACACCTAGAACAATCAAGTCCAGTTGTTTCAGTATCAAAAAATATAACTTTTATAGTAAACACAACCTAAATAAATA
>CAYFRZ010000105.1:0-5708 GCA_964345675.1 uncultured Methanobrevibacter sp. | reverse complement strand
CCGAAAGATTTAATTGCTTTGAAAACAAAATACAACTTGGAGAATGATTATTTTTAAGGTTCATATAAATATTTATTCTCCATTTTATTATATATACTTATATATAACTTATTTTTTTAAATCAATGTGCAATTTCAACTGTAAAAATACATTATAAACTTTTTAAATTTTTTTAATGAAAATAAAGAAAAAATAGATCCATTCAAAGTTTTTTTGCAAAAATCAAATAGGATTTCTACAAAGCCAATTTTTCTTTATCCAAATATTTCATTTTTATCTTACTATTTAAAAAAATAGTTAATTATAATATAACTAACTTAAAAGTTTTTCATGTAAAATTCCACAATTTTATCAAAAGGAATAAGGTTCAAATCATCATATAAATCAGTATGTACTGCATTTGGAATGATTAATAGTTCTTTATTGTTTCCTGTTAATTTTTCAAATTCATCTTTTGACATATAGCAAGAGTGTGCTTTTTCTCCATGAACTAATAAAACAGCTGATCTAATTTCATCTGAATATGCAATAATTGGCTGAGACATGAATGACATGCATCCAATAGTTGCCCATCCATCATTGGAATTTATGGAACGTTTATGATATCCCCTTTCAGTTTTATAATAATCATAGTAATCTTTTACAAAGAAAGGTGCATCATCAGGCAAAGGATCAACTACTCCTCCTGCCCTTGCATATTCACCAGTTTTATAATCATTAGTTCTTTGATTGTTTAGTATTATTTTTGCTTCATATCTCGCATCAGCATTATCTGCTTCGTCAAAATAACCTTTAGCATTTATACGTGTCATGTTGTACAGTGTGGATGTTACTGTTGCTTTGATACGAGTATCCAAACTAGCTGCATTAAGAGCCATTCCACCCCATCCACAGATTCCCAAGATCCCCACCTTCTCTGAATCAACATCATCATTTGTTACTAAAAAGTCAACTGCAGCTTGAAAATCTTCAGTGTTGATGTCTGGTGATGCCATATAACGAGGTTCACCACTACTTTCACCAGTAAATGATGGATCAAAAGCAACAGTTAAAAATCCTCTTTTAGCTAGTTCTTGTGCATATAACCCTGAAGATTGTTCTTTAACTGCGCCAAATGGGCCAGAAATTGCAATTGCAGGCAATTTATCTTTTGAATTCATTGGTTTGTATAAATCTGCAACCAAATTGATCCCATATCTGTTTTTAAATGTCAATTTTTCATGAATGATTTCATCACTTTTTGGAAAAACTTTATCCCATTCTGTTGTCATCTCAATATTATCCATAGTAATCACCAATTTAGATAAAATATATTTATAAATATGAATTTTGATTATATAAACACTTATTGAATATAAAAATCCCCGTTTATTGAATAATCTAACAATATAACTTAATCATTTTCATGTACATCAAATGCTGAAAGCAACCATTCACCAACACCTTCACCATCAGGATCATGAGTTCCTTTACCAGTATCCAATGCACGAATTTTATCCATTTCATTGTCAGTCAACTTGAAGTCAAATATTTCCATATTGGATTTAATTCTCATAGCATTTGTGGATTTTGGAAATACAATTACATCTTCTTGGTTTTCAAATCTTAATATTACTTGACCTGCATTTTTACCGTATTTTTCAGCAATGCCCAAAATAACAGGATTGTTCAACAAATTCGCATTGCCTTGACCTAATGGACCCCATGCCTGGAGTTTTACCCCATCAGGATTTATTAAATCAATTAATTCCTTTTGCTGGAAGTATGGGTTGTATTCAACCTGGTTGACTGAAGGAATTGTGTCAAAGTCATGTACCCATTTATTCCATATTTTAGGAGTCATATTGCTCACACCAATTGAGCGGATTTTTCCTTCATCTTTGGCTTCTTCCATAGCCTTCCATGCTTCATTTACTTTCCCATATGGTTGATGTATTAAATATAAATCCATATAATCAGAGCCTAATTTTTCCAAGGATAAATCAATGGCTTTTTTGGCATCTTCATATGCATAATCCTGCAACCATAATTTTGAAGTTATCCAAATATCTTCCCTTTCAACATCCACATCAGCTACCGCTTTTCCTACTTCCTGTTCATTAAAGTAAGCTACTGCAGTATCGATGTGCCTTATTCCCAAATCAAGTGCTGTTTTAACTGTTTTATATGTTGTTCCATCAGCAGGAATTAAAAATGTTCCAAATCCAATTGCAGGTATTTTGTTTCCATCGTTTAATTTAATATACTCCATAGTATCACATCTATTCATTAATCCAACTTTCAACTATTGATTTTGAACTGTTTACCCGTGAACCTGATATTGCAAGTCCTTTAAGAACATCAGCCCCTTTGCAAATCTCATTCAATTGCATTGGGACACCTGATAATCCAGACCCTTCATGTGTTGTAAATGGTCTTATTATTTTTCCATCATAGTTCAATCCATTAAGGGCAGTGAATAGTTCTTCAGGCATTACTCCCCAATAGATTGGAGCCCCTACATAAATTACTTCATAAGATGAGATATCAGGAATATTTTTCTTTATTGGAGCATCATGTTTTTCTGTTCTTATTTTAGCTTCTTCAATGCATTCATAATAATCCTTAGAATATGGAACCAATGGTTCAACTTTAAAAATATCTGCTCCAGTAAGATCTTGGATGTACTCTGCAATCACTTCTGTATTTCCTTTTTCAATATATCTTAATGATCCACCAAAATAGTTTTCATCTGCTCTGCTGAAATAGATAATTATAGATTTTTTATCATTCATTTTTAATTACTCCAAATTTATTTCCATATTATTTTAAATAAAATGTTTTTAAGTGTTTTAAGTTCATCTTCAGTAATATTCAGTGTTACTTCATTTTCCCAGCTTTGAATTATTTCAATTATTTCATCTGTCTTTTTTATTCCCTCATCTGTGAGCTTGACCAATTTTTTTCTCCTGTTTTCCGGATTCTCCTTTCTTACAATATATCCACTATCTTCGAATTTTCTTAAAAGTTTTGCAACATATGCTCCACTTACTTTAAACAACTTTACCAAATCATGTTGAGTAGTAATTCCTACAAATCTTATCCTTAAAAGAATAGAGAATTCATTTAGTGTCAAATCATGCTCTTCAAAGTTGGACCTATAGTATTCTCCGTAGCTTGAGATTAACTCCTCTACATAATGATAGATAAATATGTTTTCAGGGTTTTCATCGAATTTCATAATATCCAAACATGATTTTATAACTAATAATATAAATAGTTAACCATAATTAATAGTTAATTTTATATAATAATTAATACATATTAAAATTAAATATTGACTGTAAAAAGTGTAGTGAACTTAAACAATGCATTTTTGATGATAAAGTAAACAACTTTGTCGAAAAGGTAGAAAAATATGATGGATATGTATTTGGCGAACCTGTTTATTACGGAACAATCAATCCGACATTGACAACCCTCATGACAAAGGCATTTTTCTCTTCGTTTGGATGAAAAAGAATATTTCGCCTAAACCCTGCAGCCATCGTTGCAAGTGCCAGACGAACCAGCACAATGACAGCAATAGATACCATGAACAGATTTTTCACATGGGCAGAAATAATAAGCTCAACATATTGGAATATCATCTATGGCACAAAAGCAGAAGAATGGCTTGAAGACAGTGAATTCCTAAGGACAATGCCTACACTTGAAAAAATATGGCATGGTTTTTGAAAATAAAAGAGCTTAGCATAAATGGAGGAATACACTTACCAAATCAAACAAAATAAATTATGGAGATGATTAAATGGAAAGAATAGATTTAGACAAAATAACTCAAGAAGAATTGGAAATATCAATCAAACAATCAAAATTACTGTTTAGATTTAACCACACAGAACCATTCACAGAAGAATATGCTCATTTACTCAATAAATTGCTTGATGGAAACATAGGTAAAAACAGCTCAATTACGACACCATTTGCTGGTGCTGCATTTCACAGAATAAAACTTGGAGACAACGTATTTATCAACAGCAACTGCATTGCAATGGCAAGAGGCAGCATAACAATTGAAGATAATGTAATGATAGCTGGAAACGTGCAACTATTGTCAAACAATCATGATGAATACGAAAGACAAATTCTCACATGCGAAGAAATCCACATTAAAAAAGGAGCATGGATTGGTGCAGGAGCAAGTATTTTACCAGGAGTTACAATCGGAAAATATGCCATTGTTGGAGCGGGAGCAATTGTCACTAAAGACATCCCAGATTACTCAGTAGCAGTAGGTGTGCCTGCAAAAGTGGTCAAGACATTAGATAAAAACAAATTCAAGGAATAAATATCATGAAAGTAAAAGTAATTAATAAAAAGGAATTGACACAGACACAAGAAGAAGTTCTTGAAAGATTCAAAGAGTTTCAAAAAGCGATGATAGAAAAGGATTTCACTATTCTTAACGAAATACTAAGTGAAAATTACACACTTAGACACATGTCTGGAAAAACACAAACCAAACATGAATTCATTGACGAAGTTATGAATGGAACTCTAAACTATTACAAATCAACTATTATCAATCCAATCATAACAATAAATGAAAACAAAGCGATTTTAAAAGCCGATGTAACACTTGATGCAAAAGTATATGAAATCAAAGGAACATGGACACTACATTCACAGCCAAAAATGGAAAAAATAAACAATAAATGGTATATAGGAAAATGGGATAATTAGATGAGAATATAAAAGAAGTAGTATTATTGATCGAAGCAGGGAAACTTTGAATGGCAATAGCAAGAAGAATATGGTACGGTAAAAAAATCATCATCGGTGATAAAACATTGAAAATGTACAAGCAATTTCAAAAATATTAACTGAAGCTGGTTTTGACACAGAAACCCTTGAATGCGATATCTCATCACTGAATTCCATCAAAAATTTAGTCAATAGAGCATTAAAGTTTGGTGAAATTACAAGATTCATCAATGCAGCAGGAGCATCTCCTTCACAGGTACCAATAGAAACCATACTTAATGTAGACTTATAAGGAACAGCAGTACTTTTAGAATAACTTAGAAAAGTAATAAAAAATGATGGAACTAGAATAATAATATCATCACAATAAGGACATCATATGAAACAATTAGAAACAGAAAATGATGAACAGTTAGCTACAACACCAACATAAAAACTTTTGGATTTGGAAGTTTGACAACATGAAAACATAACCGATACCCTCCATGCATATCAATTGGCAAAAAGGTGCAATGTCAAAAGAGTAATGTACGAAGCATGCAAAATGGGGTGAAAAAGGTACACGTATCAATTCAATATCATCAAGAATCATCGTAACCCTCTCTAGCTATTGATGAATTCACTGGTCCCGAGGAGATTTTTATAAAAATATGTATGCAAATTGCTCATCAGGAAGACCAGGAACTGCAGACGAAGTGGCAACAGTTGCAGAACTACTATTAGGCGAACAAAGTTCATTCATCACAGGTTCTGATATCCTGATTAATGGTGGAGCAACTGCATCATACTTTTACGGAAAATTAAGGCCAAATAACGATTAAAAAAAAGAAAAATATTAAATTAGTTTCCATTTTCCATAATTCAACAATTAATAATTTAAAATTAAAAATTATTAAATTTAATGTATATTTGACTCTTTCAAAAACTTTGTTGATTTGAAATTTTTTAATGAAAATTAGTTT
>CAYFRZ010000104.1:0-5729 GCA_964345675.1 uncultured Methanobrevibacter sp. | reverse complement strand
AAAAATTCATTAAAAGTTTATATATTATATAAAATAAATCAATGTTACATGGAACTTAGAGATTTAATATTTGTTATTGCTGCAATTTTAATAGCAGTAGTTTTACTTAAAATAGTTTTCTGGTTATTGCCAGTAATTGTAGTATTAATAATTGCATTCTTTATTTATGTATACTTACAGGACCATTATAATTAATTTTGAATGTCTTCAAATGCGGAAGTTGCAGCAACTGCACCTTCTCCGCAAGCTACAACCCATTGTTTTAATCCAACACAAACATCACCAATTGCATATACATAGTTAATATTAGTTTTTTGAGCTTTATCAATCATGATATGTCCAGATTCATCTAATTTGACTCCTAAATCATATGCAAGTTTTGTATGTGGGATATAACCAACACTTATAAAAACACCATTTGTTTGCACTTCTGTTAATTCTCCAGTTTTTGTGTCTTTTAATAAAACAGATTCGACAAGAGAATTGCCTTTTATTTCTTCAACAGTTGCATTTAATATTATTTTTATACCTGCTTTTTTTATCATTTCTTGCAGATGTTTTTGAGCTCTAAATTTATCTCTTCTGTGTATTAGTGTTACATTAGCTCCAAGATTATTTAAATATAGTGCTTCTTGAAGGGCACTGTTCCCTCCACCTACCATTACTATATCACGACCAGAAAAGAAAAAACCATCACAAGTTGCACAATAACTCACTCCTTTTCCCATAAATTCTTCTTCTCCTTTTACATTTAATTGCCTATGTGAACTTCCAGTTGCAAGTATGATTGTTTTGGATTGGTATGTGCATTTATTTGTTTTAACAGTAAATCTGTATTCATCATTTGTTTTTGTGATTTCTTCCACATTTTCCATTTCATGCAAATCACAGTTTTTTATAGCTTGGGATTTCATTTTTTCAATTAATTCAAGCCCTGAAATTTTATCAAAACCCGGATAATTTTCCATTCCTGGAACTTCACGACCCAATCCTCCGGCCAAATCCCTATCTATAATTAAGTTTTTAGTTCCTTGACGACCAGCATAAATTCCTGCAGTTAATCCACCAGGTCCTGCTCCAATTATAATAATATCATATTGATTCATGTTAAAACCTCTAAATTTATTTATTAATTTATTTATTAATTAAAATTATGTATGATGTTTGGATTTAACATAATGGATGCAATTATTTTACAGTTGATATTCAATCATATAAATTAGTTAGAGTGTATTGATATATGGTGAATGTAAATGTTTTTCATCTTGTATTGTTCAATCAGAAGCAATAGATGTTCATTCATGTTAATTTTTTAAAAAGAAGATTTTATGCATCCAATTGGATGCACATTGTTTTTAAAATTCAATTCCCAAAGTATGGGGTTCTTTTTTACCATTATATACATCAGTATCAACGGATTTATTTTTAAATGCAACAATTATTGTACAAATCGCATCTCCAGTAATGTTTACCGCTGTTCTAAACATGTCAATAAGGTGATCTATTCCGAAAATCATACCGATTGCCTCTACTGGTAATCCAATGGAATTAAATACCATTGTCAATGTAATGATTCCAACTGAAGGCACACCTGCGGTTCCAATAGATGCCATGACTGCCGTAAAAATTACAGTGATTAGTGCTGAAAGTCCTAAATCCATACCATAAGCTTGTGCTGCAAACATAACTGCACAACCTTGCATAATTGCAGTTCCATCCATATTGATTGTCGCACCTAATGGAATTGTAAATGAGGATACATCTGGTGAAACTCCCATTTCAGATAATTTTTCTAAGTTTAATGGAATTGTAGCATTTGATGTTGATGATGAAAATGCAAAAAGCATAACAGATGCAAATCTTTTAAAGAATCTAATTGGATTTAATCTAGTAAATATGACAAGTAATGTTGGATAAATAATAAATGCTTGTATTGCAAGACCGATAAGTACACAAACAACATATTTTGCTATCGGTAGTATGCCATCAAATCCAAGACCTGCAAATGTTCTGGCCATAAGGCAAAATACACCTATTGGTGCAACTTTCATAACAAGGGAAGTTAATTCCATCATAATATGGTTTCCTTGTGTGAATGCATCATTAATAATTTGCACTTCTTCTTTTAATTTAGCTAAGATAATTCCAATAAGTAATCCGAATATAATTACTTGTAACATATATCCATTTGCAAGTGAATTAAGCGGATTTTCCGGAATCATATTTAGGATGGTGTCAGTCATTGTTTGATTAAGTGTTGCATTAATTGATTGACCTGCCATGCTCATATTCAAACCAGCACCAGGCTGAATTATAGTGCCGATTAAAAGTGCAATTGTAACTGCTACTGCAGTTGTTATTAAATAAATGAGTATGGTTCTTCCACCTATTGTACCAATTTTTTTAATATCTGAAATTGATGCTGCTCCAACAACAATTGAACAGAAGACAAGTGGGACAACTAACATTTTCATTAATCTAATAAATCCATTTCCTCCTAAATAAAATATATTATCAATAAGAATAGTATCTTTAATAAATGGATTATGGACAAAAAAGTTTAAAAATAATCCCACAATTATACCTAAAAGCATCCCAATTAATATCCAATTACTGAGACTAATTTTTCTTAATTTACTAAACATTTTTTTCCCTATAAATTTTCAATTTATCTTTATATTTGTTGTTTTTTATATTAAATATTTCATTAACAAGTGTCATAATAGTAATTAATTGACATATGTTGTGCTGTAATTTTAGCCAATACTGATGGTTTTCAATGCAGGCATTCATAACGAAAAAAATAGAAAAAATATGTAATAATATTACATATTTTAAAATGTTATTTTTTATTTTTTGGAATTAATAATAAACAGATTAATAATACAATTAGAATATATAAAGGGTTTCCAGTTTTTGGCATAGTTACAGCATTAATATTATGACGTGTTTTTTCAGTTTTTTTATTATGCTGGTCATTTGTATTATTCTTAGTTTTATTATCAGTGTTATTGTCATTTATCTTAACTGTAAAACTTATATTTTCTTGTACTGAATTAAAATTATCGTCTCCAGGATAAAATATGTTAGCAACATAATTTCCTATTTTTAATCCAGATATGTTAAATACAACTTTACCTTTTTTTAGGGATTTTATATAACTTTTATTATCTAATGTTAAAGTTACATTTCCTTTTGCATCTTTAGGCAATATTACAGTTATTATTTGATTTTTACCTTCTGTTTTAGTATCTATGGTCATTTTTGGTTTAGCTTTTGATACTGTAAATTTAGAACTAGTATTTGCAGTTTCATAATTATTATTACCTTTATAATTGGCATATACTGAATAATTGCCAACATTAAGATTATTAATAATTTCAGATCCTAATCCATTAATAATGTTGATGGTATACTTAGTATTATTAATATTTAAATTTACAGTTCCATTTAAACCAGCATTATTAACACCAATTAATTTAACCTTAATATTAAGTTCATTGCCATAAGTAATATTTTTTCCAAGTATTATTAATGTTGGAATAGCTTTGTTTACTTTGAAACTACTTTTATTATTTGCTGAAGTATAATTTTCATTACCTAAATAATTTGCATTAATAGTGTAATTATCAGCATTAATATTACTAATGATTAAAGAACCTTCTCCATTGATAATATTTACATTGTACTGATTATTTCTCTGTTTTAGATTAAATTTATTATTATAATTATTGTTGTTTACTGTTAATGTTATGGATTCATTTAATCCTATATCATTAATGCCGGTTAATTTGACAATAATATTGATGTTTTCTCCATATGTAATATTTTCTGTTGTGATTATTAGTTTTGGAGTTGATTTATAAACTTTGAATTCAGTACTGTTGGATGTTTTGGTGTAATTGTCATTTCCTAGGTAATTTGCAGTAACATTGTATGTTTTTGGAATTAGATTTGGAATGACTTGTGAACCAAGTCCATCTTTAAGTTTGATTATATAATTATTGTTGTTTACTGTTAATGTTATGGACTCATTTAATCCAATATCATTAATGTCAGTTAATGTAACAATAATATTAACATTCTCACCATAACTAATATCTTCTCCTTTTACAATTAATGTTGGAGTGGCTTTAGTTACTTTGAAACTACTTTCATTACTTGTATTAAAATAATATTCGTTTCCTGAGTATTTAGCTATTATATCATAATTTCCTATTTTTAAATTATCAATTTTTAATGTAGCTGATCCATTAATTGTAGTTATAGTATAGTCTACATCATTAACATTTAGAGTTACACTATCATTAATTGGTTTTCCATCAATATCTGTTAATTTAATATTAATATTTGCAGTGTCTCCAAAATTAATATCTTTTGCATCAATTTCTATATTGGAATTTAATCTAAAATCAATTTCTTTACTTAATGTGACATTGTGAAGTTTTACTGTAATTAAATATTTTTTGTTTTCACTTGGAGTGAACTTAGTAGTAAAATATCCATTTATCATTTCTTTAGTAAAGAATGTGGAATTGTCATAAGATAAACTTATATTATGATTAGGCATTAAAACAGTATTACCATATTTTATATCAATATAATTTATAGTAATAATTATTGGATTATTAACTGTAGTAAAAGAAGTATCTAAATTTAGAATAGCATGTCCATCTGCATATTCTGTAATATTGCTTATTAAATAATCTAAATCGGGATTATTATCTCCATAAAAATTTTTCATAATAATATAATAAGTATTATTTTTATTATTTATGATTGAAGATTTTTTGGAAGTGTTATTATAAAAACAGTTATTAAACATGTAAATTGCACCATATTCTGTACCAATGTAAAAAACACCACCTTCTCTTTTAGCATAATTGTCATGGAATGTTGAATTTTCAATAGTTGATGAAGTCCCAACATAGACTGCACCTCCAACATTATATGCAATATTGTCTTTAAATATGCAATTGTTTATTATGATTTCACCAGTAACTTGTGATATAGCCCATCCATTAAATCCAATGTTATGTATAAATGTACAATTGGTAAGATTTAAATGACCGGGGATATTTTCACCTATAGTATATTCAATAGCTCCACCCGCACCAGTATTTCCTATTGAAAAATTATTAGGGTCATCTGTTTCACCATAAAGCGGACCAAAACTCGGAGTATATACACTTGCATTAATGAAATTAAGATTAATTAAAGTAACTCCTTTATAGCTTTCATAAGTAGTAATTCTAAATATTCTTGATTGATTATTACCATTTAATGTAAATCCATTTCCATTTATTGTTATTTCTTTAGTTATTGTAACGCCAAGATGATATTGACGATCAGTCATATTATTATAAGTATAATTTTTAGTTAAATTAAGTTCACCATTAGCATTATCTATAAGTTCCTGTAGTTCTGTAAAAGTTCCAGCTTCATTTGAATCTAAATTATTTCCTCGAATATTAACATTATCCTTTTCTAAATTCTGATTGTCTGAAGCAGAAATACTAGGATTATCTGTGTTTATTGTTTGATTGGTTGTATTATCTGCAGCATTCACACTTCCTAAACTTATTAGTATTGTTAATAATATTAGTAAAATAATCATCATTTTTTTATTTTTCAAATTTTCACCTCCATTTTATTCATTTTATATAAATTTAAGAAAAATAAAATTATTTTTTTACTTTCCTCAATATTATATAAATTCATATAATATT
>CAYFRZ010000103.1:0-5839 GCA_964345675.1 uncultured Methanobrevibacter sp. | reverse complement strand
ATAGAAATTTTGTAATTTTCTCTTTTTTTCACTGTTATTTTTTTCTATTGTATTTTTAATAAAAAATTATTTCGTTCGTGTTAATACAAACAAGTTTATATATGATAAGTTTTATACTATATTTTACAAGGGATGATTATCATGAAAGAATTAATATTAACAACAAAAGATGCTGTAAATTACTTAAAAGAGAATGTTGACATTCATGATAGGATTGAAATTTCATATAATAGAATTTTCGCTGAAGGTGAGATTTTAAATATGGATTTTTCTGAATATTATGGAAAACCAGGTTTTAAAATGTTAATTTCTCTTGATGAAAGTCACTTGGGATCTACAGTTGAAATTGATGTTTATGAAGTTGAAGAGGATATAATTGAATTTAATCATTATCCTAAAGATGGTGAAGAAGTTAATGTAACTGTAATTTAGTTATAATCTATCCATTTTTTCAAAAGGTAATAATTTTTCAATAGCTTTAACTTTAACATCTATTCCTTTTTCTTTTATTGCACCAATAGTATTTAGACCACTGCCTGTAACAATACCGAAGTTATAATTATTTGCTTTTGCATTGTATGTTACTTCTCTAGGCTTTCCAATTTTATATATTGAAAATCCTATATTGTTTAAAATGTCTAAAAGATGAACACTATACTCACGAGATATATATAGTATCTCTTTAAAACTAGCTAATATTTTACTAGGTCCATTATTCTTAGTTATAGATGTCATATTCTTAGCTAAAAATATTTTATGTGGATCTTCTGTGGATCCATTGTATGAAATTAAGTCAATAAATAATGGTGGTTCTGTTAGTTCTAGCAAACCTCCATATTTCGGGTTACTCATTATTCCATTGTCTATTAAAATTCCATCGATGCTTAAACTACAAATTGTTGCAAGGCCTATTTTTGAATCATCAGTTGGATGGTTAATTAATTTATAGTATGGATTAATGAATTTTGGATTGTCATTGTATGTTTCTTCCATGATATTTAGAGCATAATCTATTTTATCTTTGTCAATGTAAGAAACATTTGAAATAATATTTCCTTTTCTTTTTTCTATATCAAAATTGACTTTTTGTATTAAATTCCAAGTTTTTGAGAGTAAAAATGATATTTTTGGTTGTGGAACATGTTTGGCTTCTTTTAAAACAGGCCTAATTTTGGATGTTATTGGAGATAATGTTTTGAAGTCTTTAATTTCTTCTGCTATTTTTATTTCAATATTCTGGTTTTCTTCTTGAACTGCGCAAAATGGTGTAATTCCGCCGACAACAGATATTCCAACCATTCCTTCTGGTACTGGAATTCCTAAAATATCTTTCCCTTCTTCAGAAATAGCTATTACTCCACCAATTCCTATTTTGTCTAATTTATTGATGATGTCTACAGCTTTGTCACGACCAATTCCTGGTATTAATCTGAAATTTGCGGGGATAATTCCATCCCCTGTTTCAACTACATCCATTATGGAAGTAAAACCTTTTGCTGAAAATGCATCAAGTGGTGATACTGATGTTTTTTTGTAAGATATTAATTCAGTAAATTTGATAGGCTCATTATTTTCAATTTTTAGAAGTCCTCCGTATTTTGGTTGTGAAGGAATTCCTTCATTAAGTAGCACTCCATCGATTGTTGTTCCGCATAATGTTGTTACTTCTATCTTGCCATCATTACCAACACTATTTAAATTAATGTAAGGACTAACAGAAAGGTCACTTTCAATAATATTTTTAATTATATTGATTGATTCTTCATTATAAATAGTTGAAGTATTGACAACAACTTTCCCCTCTTGTGTCATATAGTTGAAGTCAGTTAAATATATCATTTCTTCAAATTTTGAGTAAATGAAGTCGATTTGGTCATAAATCAATCCTTTTTCTAATTTTTCACGGCCCTGTTTTGTGATTTTTCTTCCAGAATTTCCAATTCTTTCAGTATAACCTTTTTCGTCTAAAATTTGCATGTGATATCTTACTGCACGTTCACCAAGATTAAAACCCTTGTTTTTTAGTTCATCAGCTATTAGTTTAGAACCAGTAGGTTTTTCTTGTTTACTTAATATTCTTAAAATTTCAATCATTCGATGTTCAGATTCTGACATAAAAAAAGCCTCGTACAGTTAATATCAATTTAAAAATAAAAAAATAATATTTAGATTAAATGTCTAAATATTTTTTCTGTTCGTATCCGAATACTTGAACACGGTATTCATCCCATTCTTGATATTTAAGTTCTAAGAATTTTTCACTTACATGGGATCCTAATGCATTAAGTATTAATGGATCTTCTTCAAGAGAATGATAAGCTTCCCATAAACTTGTTGGCAAGACTTTAATTCCTCTATCAATTCTTTCTTCTTCGCTCATACTATAAATATCGAGTTCTACAGGGTCACCTGGGTCAATTTTATTAACAATACCGTCAATACCTGCTTCTAGCATAACGGTAAATGCTAGGTATGGGTTACATGCTGGGTCAGGGGATCTGTATTCGATACGGGTTGCTTTTCCACGAGCTGCAGGGACTCTAATTAATGCAGATCTGTTTCTAAGACCATATGCTCTATAGACGGGTGCTTCATAACCTGGAACTAAACGTTTGTATGAATTTACAATTGGGTTAGTAATTGCAGTAATTGCTGGAGCATGTTTTAGTAATCCTCCCATGAAGTAGAGAGCATCTTTTGAAAGTCCAGTTTCAGAATCAAGGTCTGAAAAGAGATTTTTATCACCTTTAAATACAGACTGATGGCAGTGCATTCCACTACCACTCACTCCAAAGAATGGTTTGGGCATAAATGTTACTCTGTAATCTAATTGGTCGAATGTAGCCATGTTATCTACAATAGCTTTAATTGCTTGTTTGAATGTAATTACTGCATCCGCAGTCTTGAGTGCATCTTTAAATTTAAATGCAATTTCGTTTTGACCGGGAGCTACTTCATGGTGGGATGCTTCAACTTCAAAGTCCAAATCTTCTAAGTTTAAAGTTAATTCTCTTCTGAAATCTGGTCCTTTATCAAGTGGTTCTACATCAAAATATCCTGCATCATCATAAGGCATAGGATATCCATTTTCATCAATATCTACAATAAAAAATTCTGGTTCTGGGCCAATATTATATTGCAATCCCATTTTTCCAATATGGGATAATGATTTTTTGAGTACTCCTCTTGGGTCTCCTGCAAATGGTTTTTTTTCAGGAGTCCATACATCACAAATAAATCTGCAAGTTGCAGATTCTTCTGGTCTCCATGAAAGTCTTGAATAAGTGTTGATGTCTGGTTTTAAAACTAAATCACTATCGTTAATTCCAACGAATCCTGCAATGGATGATCCATCAAATAACATCCCTTCATTGAATAATTCATTCAAATCATCTTCGTGGTTGAATGGAATTACGATGTTTTTTACAGTTCCATTAATATCAACAAATTGTAAACGAATAAATTTGATATTGTCTTCTTTCATTTGTTCGGCTATTCTTTCAATTTTTTCTTCTGGAATATCGCTCATCAAATCAAGCTCCATAATATAATTAATCATGATTAATTTAACATAGTCGGAAATTACTTTCCATTTGAATGTTATATCTTAATCTTGTAGTATATAAACATTTGTAAAAAATAGTTATATATTGGTATTATACAATTTTTAGTATATTAATGTATATATTTTTGATATTTTAATAAAAATAGTATTATTTATTTTTAAATTTAGTATATTTTTGTTCAAATCAATATTAAAAAAGAATAAAATTTTGATTTAATGTTTAGATTTCATCCAGTATAAACGAACCTAAATCTAATAAATCAAATGTTAAAATTTTCGGAGCAACAGTAACTTTTCCAATGCCAGTTATAATTTTATAAGATTCCATTGCTTGAAGGCAGCCGATTAGATTTGGAGTCGGTCCAATAACTGGGGGTGTGTTTGATGTAATATTTTTTAAACTTTCAATTACTTCTTCGGTCAAATCTTTTCCAAGGGAGGGTAGATTAAACATTTCTTCATAGCTTTTGGTATTAGGTAAGAATGTTGTAACTTGACCTAAAGTTCCGTGAAGTGCTCCATGTACAAATGGAATTTTTTTCTCAATAGCTTTTCTTGCTGCAATTACTCTGGTTAATACATTATCAAGTGCATCAATAACAATGTCTGAATCTGCAATAATTTTATCAATATTGTTTTCATCAACATGCTCGTTAAAGTTAGTTACTTTAACATATGGGTTTATTAATCTAACTTTTTCTTTTGCAACTTCACTTTTAGCTATTCCAATATCACTTAAAGTTGCAAAATTTTGCCGATTTAAATTGGACATGTCAAAAGAGTCTTTGTCAACCAAAATAAGTTCTCCAACACCCATTCTTGCAAGCATTTCAATGGTTTGACCTCCAATTCCTCCACATCCGATTACTGTAATTTTGGAATCTTTAAACTTTTGCTGTTCACTTCTTGTAACAATGCTCATTTGACGAGAAGCAATTTCCCAATATCCATCACCAATGTATCTCTTTGGCATTTTTTCACCTTTTAGAAATGATCGAATTCACTGCCGAAGTATTCATATACTTTTTGAAGTTCTTCAGGGATATTTAACATCTGTGTACAAAATGGTATGCATTCTTCACAATTTATGCAACTATCTGCTCTTGAATCATCATCTATTAATGTGAAATATTGCATAGCACTCGCTTTTGGATCTTTCATCATGTGTGCAATATTATATTCAGTTAAACAATTAATGATGTCAACACCATGAGGACAAGGCATACAATAACCACATCTAGTACAGCTGTTTCCAAGAAAAGTCCTGTATGTTCTTGCAACTTCTCTGATTAGTTCTTGGTCATTTTCGCTTATGATATCTTCTGTGGATGCAATTTTGACATTTTCTTTAACTTGTTCTAGACTAGTCATTCCACTAAAGACACAATCAACATCCTCCCTATTCCATAAATATTGTAATGCCCATTCAACTGGTGTTCTTTTCTTTTCTGCAGTGTTCCATAATGTTTGAATTTCACTTGGAATATTTTGAACTAATCTTCCTCCGCGAAGTGGTTCCATAACCATGCTTCCAACATTGATTTCTTTTAGATAATTAAGACCCATAACTCCTGATTGGTAATATTCATCAAGATAATTCATCTGAGTTAGTGCAACTTCCCATTTGGGATATTCATCAAGTATTTCAATCAAATAATCTATTTCAATATGTGATGAAAATCCAATATGTTTAACTTTACCGCTGCTTAAACAATCATCTAAAAAATCAAGCACTCCCAAGTCACGTATTTTATTCCAATCTGGAACGGTTAGTGAATGTAGGAGATAAAGGTCAATGTAGTCAGTTTGCAGTTTTTCAAGTTGAATATCTAAATAATTATTAAAATCAGTTTTTTTTTCTATTAACCAAGAAGGAGATTTTGTTTGCAGTAATATTTCATCTCTTAAATTGTTTTCTTTTAAAAATTTACCAATAAATTTTTCGCTGTTTCCATTACCATCAATACCTGCGCTATGGTAAGGATATGCAGTATCAATTATATTAATTCCGTTTTCAATTCCATAGGTTAGCATTTTGGATGCTTCTTCTTCATTAATGTCTGCATTGGAATTGATTGTAGGCAATCTCATAGTTCCAAAACCAAGTCTTGATACTTTAAGACCAGTTTTTCCAAGTGTATTATATAACATTTCAAACCTCAAATAATTTAACAATTGATTATTATTTTGATAAAAAGAGTATAAAATTATTATTATTTGAAAATAAGTTTTTTAAAAATTAAGTTAGATGAAATTTCCTGGGATTTTTAGGAT
>CAYFRZ010000102.1:0-5903 GCA_964345675.1 uncultured Methanobrevibacter sp. | reverse complement strand
CTTTTTATTAATGACGATAATATATTATATCATAGTTTATTGGAGATGTATATTATGTCTGATTTAAAAGGTACTAAAACTGAAGAAAATTTAAAAGCAGCATTTGCTGGTGAGTCACAAGCACATACCAAATATCAATACTTCGCAGCTAAAGCTAAAGAAGAAGGTTATGTTCAAATCCATGATATTTTCATGGAAACTTCCAAAAATGAAAGGGAACATGCTAAAATTTGGTTCAAAATTTTAAATGATGAAGCTATCCCAGACACAATAGCTAACCTCAATGCAGCAGCTGATGGTGAAAACGAAGAATGGACTTCCATGTACAAAGAATTCGCTGAAACTGCTAAAGAAGAGGGTTTCCCAATGATTGCATTTTTATTTGAAAAAGTAGGTGCTATCGAAAAAGAGCATGAAGAAAGATACAGAACTTTACTTGCTAATGTTGAAAAAGAAACTGTATTCAATAAAGATGAAGATATTGAATGGAAATGTGAAAACTGTGGATTTATATTTTCAGGCCCTAGTGCTCCTGAAAAATGTCCTGTATGTGGACTTCCAAAAGCACACTTTGAAGAAAGAGCTACTAACTTTAAATAGTCGTTCTACTTTTTATTTTTTTTAACTTAACTATTTAATATTAAAATTTATTAATTTTATATCTTATTTCGTGGAGAAGATAATATGGCAGATTTAAAAGGAACTAAAACTGAAGAAAATTTAAAAACAGCGCTTGCTGGTGAATCTCAAGCACGTGTAAAATACGAATTTTATTCATCTCAAGCTAAAAAAGATGGTTATGTTGAAATCAAAGAAATTTTTCAAGAATCATCTGATAATGAAAAAGAACATGCAAAAGTATGGTTTAAACTTTTAAACGGTGGTAAAGTACCTGATACTGAAACCAATCTTGCAGATGCTGCTGCGGGTGAACATGAAGAATGGACTTCTATGTATAAAGGATTCGCTGCAACTGCACGTGAAGAAGGTTTAGATGATATTGCAGATTTATTTGATGCTGCAGCTGCAACTGAAAAAGCACATGAAGATAGATACAATGCTTTATCAGATAAAATTAAAGCAGGAAAAGTATTTAAAAAAGATGAAGAAATCGCATGGAAATGTAACAATTGTGGTTATATCCATCATGGAAAAGAAGCTCCTGAAGTATGTCCATTATGTGATCACCCACAAGCTCACTTTAGAAAACAAGATACTAGTTATATCTAATTAAAATTGGAGTTTTTATAACTCCAAACTTTTTTATAATAACAATTTGGTAACTAGTAAGTTATTGATTTGATATTATGATAGAAAATAATATATGTTTATTAACTGATAGTTATAAAGTAACTCATCATTATTTTTATCCTAAAGGAACAGAAAAGATATATTCCTACCTTGAAAGTAGATTAGGTGCTGAATTTAATAAAACTATTTTTTATGGACTTCAATATATTATAAAAAAATATTTAGAAGGTCAAGTTGTAACTCAACAAAAAATTGAAGAAGCAAATAATCTCATTGCCGCCCATATCGGTGAAGATATATTCAATATAGATGGTTGGTATTATATTTTAGACAAATATGAAGGTCGCCTTCCAATTGAAATAAAAGCAGTACCAGAAGGAACACCAGTTAATGTTAGTAATGTATTGATGACAGTAGAAAACACAGATAAAAAATCATTTTGGTTAGTTAACTACTTGGAATCCCTACTTTTACAAGTTTGGTATCCCTCAACGGTTGCAACATTATCGCTGAAGTAAGAAAATTGGCAAAATTTTACATTGAAGTCACTGGATCTTCAAAAGATAATTTGGATTTCATGTTACATGATTTTGGTTACCGTGGGGCTAGTTCAACTGAATCATCAAGATTATCTGGATCAGCTCATTTACTCAGCTTTTCTGGAACTGACACTATTCCTGCTTTATCAATACCTGAAAATTATTATAATGATTCAAATTTGTATGGTTTTTCAGTTCAAGCAACTGAACATAGTATAATGACTTCATTAGGTCCTGAAGGTGAATTTGATCAAATTTTGAATGTTATTGATAATGCTAAAAACGGAATATTGTCTATGGTTATAGATTCATATAACTATAAAAACTTTTTAACTGAAGTTGGAAAATCAAATAGTCTATTAAATAAATCTATAAATGATTTTTTAGCTATTGAAGGAAATAAAGTTGTTTTTAGACCAGATAGTGGTGAACCGGTATCAACAACAATTGATTGTTTAAATATCTTGGAAAAAGGTTTTGGATCTTATTTAACTGATAAAGGATTTAAAGTATTTGATTCAAATATTGGCCTTTTATGGGGTGATGGTTTAAATTATCATAAAATCAGGGATATATTATTTGCAATGAAATCTAATGGATGGCAGCTGAAAACATTATATTTGGTATGGGTGGAGGTCTTCACACATCTGTAAATCGTGATACACAGAGAAATGCATTTAAATGTTCGGCACAATTACGCAATAACAAGTGGATTGATATTTATAAAAATCCACTGGATTCCAGTAAAAAATCTAAAACAGGTAAATTCAAATTAATCAATGAAAATAATTCTTTTAAAACTATATCAATTGATGCATGTGGTGAAAATTGTCTTAGAACCGTATTTAAAAATGGTGAATTATTAATTGAAGATACATTTGGTGATATCAAATCAAGAGCATTAAATTATTCAAATTTTTTGTAAGATGATAAATATGTGTACCGCAAGCAATTATATAACAGATAAGAATTATTTTGGCCGTAACTTTGATTATGAAATTTCATATAATGAAAAAGTAACAATTACTCCTAGAAACTACGAATTTAAATTTAGAAAAATTGATGATATTAAATCACATTATGCAATTATTGGGATTGCAGCAGGTATTGATGGATACCCTTTATATTATGATGCATGTAATGAAGAAGGATTATCCATTGCAGGTTTAAACTTCTCAGGAAATGCAGTCTATAAAGAAATAGATGATGACATGATTAATATCGCTCCTTTCGAATTAATTCCGTACATTCTTGGACGTGCTAGTAATATCAAAGAGGCAATAAAGTTAGTTGAAGAAATTAACTTAGTTAATATTAATTTTGCAGAGGAATTGCCATTAGCTCCACTTCATTGGATGCTATCTGATCCAAGTGGAAAATCTATTATTGTTGAACCATTAGAAGAGGGATTAAAAATTTATGATAATCCAGTAGGTATTTTAACAAATAATCCTCCTTTTGATAAACAATTATTTTATTTAAATAATTTTAGAAGTCTATCTACTAAAAATCCGGAAAATACATTTTCAGGCGATTTTGATTTAGATGAATACTCAAGAGGAATGGGTGCAATAGGTCTTCCTGGAGATTTATCTTCATCATCTCGATTTGCAAAAGCTGCATTTACACGTGCAAACTCTTATTCAGATTCAGATGAATTAAGTAGTGTTGGTCAATTTTTCCATATTTTAGGTTCTGTTGAACAACAAAATGGATGTACTTTTATAGATGATAATTTATATGAATATACTATTTATTCGTCTTGTTATAACACAGATGATGTAATATTATATTATAAAACATATAAAAATGCTCAAATTACTGCTGTATGTTTAAATAATGAAGATTTAGATTCAGATAATTTGATTAATTATCCATTAATTAATGAAGAACAAATTAATTTCATTAATTAATTTTTACTATTTTTTTATAAAATTTGATATATTATTTATAGTATCAATGCATTAAATAATAATATATTTGATAATTTTCATATATTTTGCAATTATCTTGTTTAAAACGGAGGAAAAATTTTTGAACAATATTAAAAAATATATTATTATATGCTTGTTTACTTTAATTGTTGTTATGCCAACTGTATATGCTTCTGATAATCAAACAGAATTGGGTTTAAACAGTGATGAAGTTATCTTATCTGATTCATATTATTTTGATGCTAATGTTGATGATGATTCGGGAAATGGATCAATGGAAGCTCCTTATAAAAAGTTAACAGATAATCGAGTTAAAGATAACTCTGTAATTTATTTAAATGATGGAACATATTATGGATTTTATAAAAATATTAATAATTTAACTATAATTGGTAAAAATAGCGAAAACACTATTATTAAAAATATTAAATTTAATGTTACAGGTTCTTTGTTTATTCATAATGTAACTTTAATTAATTCTAAAATAACAAATAATGCTAATGTTACATTTATTAATTCAATTTTTAAAGATTCTTCATCCTCAAATGGGGGAGTCTTAACTTCAAATTCAAATACTTTTGTAAATATAACTAATTGTTCATTTTTAAATAATCATGCAACCGGTTGTGCTGGTGTTATTTATGCAACTAATTCGACTTTAAATATTTATAATTCAATTTTTGATAAAAATTATGCTAATTATCATGCTGGAGCTATTTATTGTGAGAAACAATCAAAACTGACTATTACAAACACTAGCTTTACAAATAATCAAGCAAAAAATGATGCTGGAGGAGCAATATATATTATGGAATCAAAAATTATTGCAAATAATTTAAGTATTTCAAATTCTTCAGCTACTTTCGGTGGTGCAATAACAGCACTTAATACTACTTTGAATTTAACTATTTTTAGTTCATATGATAATAAAGCAAAATATCGTGGAGGAGCTATTTATTCAGTATATGGTGATTATATAATTACAAATTCAACATTTGTAAATAATTCAGCATCGGATGGTGGAGCCATATTTATTAATTCTCCATACTCAGTTAATATATTCTTAAATAAATTCATTAAAAATACTGCTTTAAATATTGCTGGGGCTATTTATTTAATTTCTAATAAAACAATTTCTAATTTAAATAATTCATTTTTAAATAATCATGCTAGTTTTAATAATGATTTTTATGAAACTTCATTGCCTAATTTAAATATTAGTGGAAATGATTATGTTTTAATTTATTATAATCAATCTTATGCAGGGAATCTGCCAAATAGTTATGATTTAAGAACACTAAATCAGGTAACTCCTGTAAAAAATCAAGGAAATGGAGGTAATTGTTGGGCATTTGCAACAATAGCTAGTTTAGAATCTTGTATTTTAAAAGCAACTGGGAAGTTATATGATCTTTCTGAAGAAAATATGAAAAATCTAATGGCATTATACTCGGATTATGGATGGAAAATGTCTCCTAATGATGGGGGTTATATCGCAATGGGTATAGGATATCTTACTTCTTGGTTAGGTCCTTTAAACGAAAGTGATGATGTATATTATGATTCGTCTGCATTATCACCTATACTTAATAGTTTCATTCATGTTCAAAATGTTCTATTTTTAAAAAGAGCCAGTTATACTGATAATGATGAAATTAAAAAAGCTATTATGGAACATGGTGCTGTTTCAACTAGTATGCATTGGAATTCCGCATATTTAAATGGAAAAAATTATTATAATTATGATTCTACCTCTAGGGCTAATCATGCAGTAGTTATTGTGGGATGGGATGATAATTATTCTAAAACCAAGTTTAATAAAGAAGCTCAAGGTGATGGGGCTTGGATAATTAAAAATAGTTGGGGTGCAGGTAATGGTGAGAACGGATATTATTATGTTTCATATTATGATAAATGTTTAGCACCAGTTAACACTTCCTCTGTCACTTTTACATTTGTTTTAGCAGATTCAATTAAATATGATAAAAATTATCAGTATGATATCTCAGGAATGACTGATTACTTATTAAATTCATCAAGTACTGTTTGGTATAAAAATAAATTTACAGCAACAGATGATGAGTATCTAACGGCTGTTTCAACATATTTTCAAAAACAAACTTCTTGGGATTTATTAATCTATGTAAACAATGAACTTAAAATAACTCAATCAGGTAAT
>CAYFRZ010000101.1:0-5951 GCA_964345675.1 uncultured Methanobrevibacter sp. | reverse complement strand
AAAATATACTTTAAAGAAAATTTTATATTAATTAATAAACATAAAATAGTAATGCTTAAAATATTATAAGTTATAAGTGAATTTTATAAAGATGATTCCCATGAATGTAGATAGTTTTGGAAAATATAGAAATTTCTTATTGCCACTAATGGATTCATTATCTGTAATTTTAGGATACTATTTAATATCTGTTTTAATTACTGACTCTTTTTTAATGGATCCGATAAGTGCGATAACCAAAAATGAAATTTTAATCAGTATCATACTCGGAATAATTGTTTTACAAATATTTTTTAGACTAACAAAAAGATATTCAAACATTATCCGTTACGAAAATAACCAAGACTATCTCATGTACATCCTTCTTTCAATAATATCTTTACTTATCGTTTCTTTAATTGAAGATATAATTGGTATGAAAAATCCTTCAATAAAATTCAATTTAACAACAGGTATTTTCATTGGTATAATCACTGTTGTTTATCGTCTAGTAATAAGATATGCATTATTATCAGATATTGCAAATAAAGGAATTAACTACACTTACGAAAATCAGGAAAAGTTATTAATCATCGGTGGAGGATATTCCGCAAATAATATCATTAAAACATTGCAAACTTCCTTAAAAGGAAAATATGACATTATTGGCATTATCGATGATAATAAAAAACGTAGAGGTTATTCTGTTGCCGGAGTAAAAATTATTGGAAATAGAAATGAAATAAAAAAAATATGTGAAAATGAAGAAATTGATACAATATTTTTTACAATAGTAAATATTGATAATAAAAATAAAAAAGAAATCTTAGAAATCTGTAATAAAACAGCAGCAAAAGTAAAAGTTTTACCAGACTTAAGGGAAATCATATCTTCCGAAAATTTATACGGCAGTTTAAGAGACATTGAAATTGAAGATTTGCTTGGAAGAGAACCTGTAGAACTAGACAATAATAATATTAAAAGCTTAATCAATAATAAAGTTGTTTTAGTAACTGGTGGAGGAGGATCAATAGGTGAAGAACTTTGTAGGCAAATAATGCTTCACCACCCAAAACAGTTATTAATGTTAGACATATATGAAAATAGCTTATACAATATTGAGTTAGAACTTAAAGATAATTATCCAAATGATGACATTATAGCAATTATAGCAAACATTAGAGACAAAGAAAGAATGTTTGAGATATTTGAAGAATATTCACCTGAAATCGTTTTCCATGCCGCAGCACATAAACATGTTCCATTAATGGAAAACAATCCAACTGAAGCAATAAAAAATAATGTATTTGGAACATACAATCTTGTTAATGCATGTGACAAATATCACACAAAACGTTTTATTTTAATTTCAACTGACAAAGCGGTTAATCCAACAAACATAATGGGAGCCACTAAAAGATTATGTGAAATGATTATCCAAGCGAAAGATAAAGAAAGTGAAACTGAATTTGTTGCTGTTCGTTTTGGAAATGTTTTAGGAAGTAATGGATCAGTAGTACCATTATTTAAAAAACAAATTGCAGCTGGAGGCCCAGTAACTGTAACACATAAAGACATTACAAGATTCTTCATGACAATACCTGAGGCAGTGGCTTTAGTATTGCAATCAATTACCTATGCAAAAGGTGGAGAAATATTTGTACTGAATATGGGAGAACCAGTTAAAATTTATGATTTGGCTAAAAGTTTAATTGAATTATCCGGATTAACTCTTGGAAAAGATATTAACATAACATTAACAGGTTTAAGACCTGGAGAAAAATTATATGAAGAAATTTTAATGAATGAAGAAAATCTTGAAGAAACCGGGCACGAAAAAATATTCATTACAGAACCAATGGATTTCACAATGAATGATATTGAAGAAAAACTAGATGCATTCCGAGAAATCATAAATAATGAAATTACAGATAAAAAAATTATTAAAGAAACAATGAAAAAATGTGTTCCCACTTACAAGGAACCCAAAGAAGTTAACGGAGAATAACCTATGAATATTCCATTTTCACCACCAGACATAAGCGAAAAAGAAATTGAAGAAGTTATATCAGCATTAAAATCTGGATGGATTACAACAGGACCTAAAACAAAAGAATTTGAAAAAAAAATTAGTGCATACTGCAATAGTGATAAAACTGTCTGTTTAAGTTCAGCAACTACAGCTTTAGAAATGACTTTAAGATTACTGGGCATCGGCAAAGGTGATGAAGTAATCGTACCTGCATACACATATACTGCAACCTGTAGTGTAATTTGTCATGTTGGAGCAACACCAGTAATGATTGATAGTCAAGAAGATAAAGAAGAAATGGATTATTCAAAAGTAAAGGATGCAATAACTGAAAAAACAAAAATTATTATGCCGGTTGATATTGCAGGCATCTTATGTGACTATGATGAATTATATAAAATAATTAAAAGTAAACAAGAATTGTTTACTGCTAATAATAAATTACAAGAAGCTTATGGTAGAATAATTATCTTATCAGATTGCGCTCATGGTTTTGGAGCTATTAAAAATAATAAAATTGCAGGAAATCTTGCTGATTTTACTTGTTTTTCATTCCATGCAGTTAAAAACTTAACAACTGCTGAAGGTGGAGCAGTAACCTTGAAAAAGCACGAAAAAATAGATTCTGAAAAATTATACAAACAATTGCAAATCCTTTCACTTCACGGACAAACTAAAGATGCACTGGAAAAAACTAAAAAAGGATCATGGGAATATGATATACTCCTTCCTGCATACAAATGCAATATGACTGATGTTCAGGCAGGAATTGGACTTGGACAACTTGAAAGATATGATTCAATGCTTAAAAGAAGACATGAAATCATTAAAAAGTATAATGAAGGATTTAAAAATAGTAAAATCATATGCCCTGAACATTTCTCTGAAAACTCAACATCATCAGGCCATTTATATTTAACCAGAATTAAAGGCATTACATTAGAACAAAGGAATGAAATTATAATAAAAATGGAAGAAAGAGGAATAAGTACAAATGTGCATTATAAACCACTTCCTATGCTTACAGCATATAAAAAATTAGGATTTGATATTGGAGATTATCCTAATGCATATAATCTATTTAAAAACGAAGTAAGTTTACCAATTTATTCCACATTAAGTGATGAAGAAGTTGATTATATTATTGAAAACTTCCTAGATATATTAAAAGAATATTAATTTTAGAATAATATAGTTATATTTTTATAATAAAAAAAATATAACTAACATTACTTTTAACAAAGTTATCATGATCTTTTAGTTTATTTTTTAAAAGTACCAACACATGAAAAAACTATGATAATTTATATTAGGGGAAATTAAATGATAGATGATATACTAGTAAAAAAATTATTATCACAAATTGTTGAAAAAGACCACGAAGAAAACCTTAAAAAAAATTTTAGAGAAAGATATCCGGATGAATCAACCCCTGATGGAATTGACAATCTTATAAGAGCACTAGAGCTTCCTCCAGAAGATGTGCAATTTATTGCTAATGATATCCATGAAACTGTTGAAAAAACAATCAGCCCAATTATTAAATCATTAATTGATGATATTGAAACAGATGAGGAAATAGCTGAAAAAACAGGCATTAAATTAAATATCGTTAGAAAAATATTATACAAACTTTACGATTTAAAAATTGCTAATTATAAAAGAAGTAAAGATCCAGAAACACAATGGTTTACTTATTCCTGGAAATTCGAAGAAAATGAATTAATCAATAGAATCAAAAAGGATAGTGAAACTGAATTAACTGAGCTTAATGCAAAATTAGAAAACGAAGAACAAAACATGTTTTTTGTCTGCCCATATGGCCATGTTAGGTTTAACTTTGATACTGCATCCGACCCTTATTATGAATTTTTATGCCCTGCATGCGGCGAAGAATTAGAATTCCAAGATAATACTGAAATTATTGAAAACCTTAAAAAGAATATTGAAATGGTTGAAAGTAATTATAATTCATTTATTGAAAAAATTGGCAGTTCATAGATGACAATGGAAATTGAATTATTAAAAAAGGAGAATACTCCTGAAAATGTTATAAACCATTGCAAAGCAGTTTGTAAAAAAGCTATGAAAATAACTGCTAATTTTAATAATGTAGATATTAATTTGATTAAACAAGGCGCTCTTTTACATGATATTGGAAGATCTAAAACACATGATATTACACATGCTATTGAAGGAGTTAAAATAGCTAAAAAATATGGTTATTCTGAAGATGTTTTAAATATTATTGAAAGACACATCGGTGCGGGAATAACAAAAGAAGAATCTATAAAACTAGGACTTCCTAAAAAATCTTATGTGCCTAAAACACTTGAAGAAAAAATTGTTGCACATGCAGATAATTTGATAAATGGTAGTGAAGAAGTAGATATTGATTTTGTTATAAAAAAATGGAAAATAAGAATAACTGATAGTGATGAAAACATTAAAAGACTAATTGAATTAGATAATGAATTAATTAAAGCTTTTGAGGAATAATATGAAAGTAATATGTTCAAGTGAAGAATCTCTCTATCGTCCTGAAGCGGTTAGATGGAGACAAAGAATGGAAATGATGAAACCTCTTGGAGATACTGTTGTTTTGTTACCATGCAGTATGAAAAAACCTTATTCCAATTCCAAATCACATCAGAAATTCAGAAAACTTACCCGTTCATACCAAGAACTTATTGTAACTTCACCGTTTGGAATTTGTCCAAGAGAACTTGAAAACACATTCCCAATTCAATCTTATGATGTAAGTACAACTGGCTCATGGTCACAAGATGAAATTGAAGAAACAGGAAAATTAATTGCCAAATATTGTGAAGGAAAAAAAATTGTTGCAAACCTTGCCGGAGGATATTTGGAATCTTGTGAATCATATGTTAATGATTTCGTGAATGTTTGTGAAGATGGAAGACCAACTTCCCCGGATTCCCTTTATAATTTAAGAATGGAACTTAAAAATCATCAAAAAATAAACAGAAGAGAAAAAACATTACATGAATTAAAATCAATTGCTAAATTTCAATTTGGTGAAAATGGAGATAAATTTATTCCAGATAATGTTAAAACAAAAGGAATGTACCATAAAAGAATATTATCCGATGGAAAACAATTAGCTTTGTTAAATAAAGACCATGGATTATATAGATTAAATTTGCCTGGAGGAAATATTTTAAAAGATTTAAAACTCCACATTGTTGAAATTGACTTTGATCTTACAACAAATACTGTTTTTGCACCGGGAATCATTAAAGCAGATTATAAAATAGTGCCAAATGATGAAGTAGTTGTTGTTAAAGATGATGATGTTGTTGGTGTTGGGAAAGCTATAATGACAGGGCATGAAATGGAAGAATGTCACAATGGTATTGGTGTTAAATTAAAACATAGGGTAAAATGATTTTAGTATAGTTTTGTTAGAAAAAAATAACAACGTTTATAAATACCATTGTCAATAGTATATGTATACTAAAAAACAGGAGGCAAAAGAAATGTCTGAAGAGTTAGTAAATAATATTAAAGATGCTATTTCTGTAATTAACGACCCTCATATGGGAATTAGTATTGTTGAAATGGGTATTGTACAAAATATCAATGTAGAGGGAGATCAAGCTGAAATTACCCTTAAACCAACTAATCCTGGTTGCATGAGTATTACTCGTATAGCTGCTGATACTAAAGTCAGAGCTGAATCCGTTGAAGGAATCGAAAAAGTAAAAATTATTGTTGAAGGACATGCTATGGCAGATTCAATTAACGAAATGATTAATAGATAATTTTTAAAATTATGATTAATATTCTATATATAATGGAAAGATTTATATATAGGAATTAATATAACTATGAGTGTTGACAGTTAACTGTCATGATTAATATATAGGCTAGTGGCACAGCTTGGTTAGCGCGCTCGGCTGATAACCGGGAGGTCATG
>CAYFRZ010000100.1:0-6041 GCA_964345675.1 uncultured Methanobrevibacter sp. | reverse complement strand
AATTTAGTATATCCCATCAAATATTTAAATAATTAAAACAAATGTTAGACATATAAAATATCGGAGGCGAGTAATTTGAAAAATGATAACAAAAAAGCAGAAATCAAAACAACTAATCAAAAACAACAATTTAAAAAAACTGAAAGTAAAGAATGTGCTGAATGTGTCATTTTAAAACCTGTTGGATATCCTTTTGAATTTAATTTAATGGATGAACATATTGAAATTACCAACAAAGATTTATTCGAAGAATATGCTCGTGAACAATGGTTAGGATTAGTTGTAAAAGAAAACTCACATTTATTTGATCAAAAAATTATTCCAGATTATGGTTTTGAAATCCTGAAAGCAAAGCCAAATAACTCAATAATCTCTGAAACAACAAGAATCAAACTTATTACTGATGAGTTAAAAAAGAAAACTGACAATTCTACCTTTAAATCAAATATCCATATTTCAGACATTATTGGTCAAGTAAATGCAAAAAACAAAGTTAAAGTTATAGCAAAATATTTAGAAGATCCTGAAAAATTTGGACCATGGGCTCCTAAGAACATATTGTTCTACGGACTTCCCGGCACTGGTAAAACCATGCTTGTTAAAGCACTCGCTAACGAACTTGAAGTTCCGTTACATTTAATAAAAGCAACATCATTAATCGGAGACCATGTTGGTGACGGTGCATCTAAAATTCATGATTTATTCAAAAAAGCCAGTGAAAATTCACCATCCATAATATTCATAGATGAAATTGATGCAGTTGCCCTTCACAGATCATTCCAATCATTAAGAGGAGATGTGTCAGAAATTGTAAACTCCCTTTTAACTGAAATGGATGGAATTAGTGAAAATGAATATGTTATAACCATTGGTGCTACAAATAATCCTAGTAGTTTAGATTATGCTATTAGAAGTAGATTTGAAGAAGAAATAGAATTTAAATTACCTAACGATACAGAAAGATTAACAATATTAAAAAATAATTTAAAAAATATGCCATTAAATTATGATTTAGATTTGGAAAAAATTGTTAAACTTACCAAAGGATTATCTGGAAGAGATATAAAAGAAAAAATATTAAAAACTGCACTCCATAATGCAATTGCTAATGATTGTGACATAATCACTATGAAAAATATAGATTATTCAATTGAATCAACTAAAATTAAAAATAAAGATATTAAAGGAATGTTTGAATAAAACAAACATTCAAAATTAATTAAAAATATATTCACAAGCTGCAAGCACATCTTCATTTTCTTCTTTTGCAGCCTTTTTAACTTTTTTAGAAATATCATAAAATATTTTATTTACAATAGAATTTGTCAGATTATCTAAAACTTTCGCACTACCATCTACATTAGATAACTTAAAATTAGCTTTTTCTGTTTCACGTTGTCTTATATCTTCCATTGATTCTCTTAAATTACCAAGTAGTTCATCAATATCCATTATTTTGAATGATTCTTTAAGTAAAATGAACTCATCATTGATAATATTTTCAGCATCACCAAATTCTTTTTTTCTAAGGCGAGTATTCTCATCAGCAATTTCTCTTAAGTCATCAATATTAAATGATTTCACACCAAGTTCTAAAACATCCTCAGATATATCACGAGGATTTGCAATATCAACCATCATTACATCTTCATAATCCATATCAATTCCTAAAAGACGTTCTTTAGTAATAATTGCATGAGGTGCACTAGTAGCACTAATAACTAAATCCGCAGTAGACAAATATTTTTCCAAATCATTGAATAAAATAGCTTGCCCACCCAAATCTTTTGCAAGTTCAACAGCAACATAAAAAGTACGATTTGCAACAAAAATAGCATTTAAATCCTTTTCAGCAAGTGCCTTAGCAACTAATTTACCCATTTTTCCAGCACCAATTACTAAAACAGATTTATCATCTAATGAACCAATATGCTTTTCAGCCAAATCAATAGCTGCAGAACCAATTGATACTGAACCTTTATTAATATTAGTTTTATTCCTAACAACTTGGCCAACATGGATCGATTTAGTGAAAATTAAATCAAGAACCTTACCACAATGATGATTTTTAATAGCATTATGTTTTGCATCTTTAACTTGACCCAAAATTTGATCTTCACCCACAATCATAGATTCTAAACCAGAAGTCATACGTAACAAATGCATAACCGCCGATTGACCATGATCAATTACAATACTCCTATTTTCATGAGACAATAGCTTATCATCTTCAGGAATGTTATTATTATGAATATAATATTCTTTCCTATTACATGTGCTAATTTCAATATATTCCCCTATTGAATATTTTTCTTGTAATTTAGCAAACAAATCATCAATATCTTTTGAAATAATCTCCATTGATTGAATATCTGCAAGTTTATGGTCAACCCTTAAATTTAGTATCAATTTAATCCCCTTATTAAATTATCAATATACTCTTTAGCTTCATTAATTTTCCTATCTTTAACTAAAATATTAACCTTTTCATCTTCAAATATATCATAAAGATATTTCCTTCGCTCTTTTTGATTTTCAATGATATTCTTCAATTTACTTCTAGCATAATCCTGAAGTTCTATTTCCAAAATATCCTCTTCAGTAATTATGGATTGTATTTTTTTTCTAAGTTGGCGGGCCATTAACGGACTTTTGCCACCAGTAAAAATAGAAATCTCAATTTCACCAATATTAAAACTGTTTGGGACAATTACATTCCCCTCTTGTGGAAAATCGGCTCGGTTAATAAGTTTATCTTTTGCAATTCTACAAACATAATCTGATAATTCCCTATCCCCACTAGCTATGACAACCAAATCAGCCCAATCCACCAATTCATTAACATCATCAACAGAAAATAAAATAGCGCCTTTAGATTCCAAATCAGGAGATAAATTATTTCCCACCAATTTAACATTAGCACCGTGGTCTAAAAATTTATTTGCACGCCTAGTTGCAACTTCACCAGTGCCTAAAATAAAAACATTCAAATCAAATGTTTTTAAGTAAATAGAAGTCCAATCCATTTTAATCAGAATTCTCAAGAGACCTTGCATGCAATACTTTTACAGCAGCTCTCAAATCATCATTACATTCAGTTAAAACATTCATTGCTTCAAGTTTTGTAACATTAAATGTTTCGGCTAATGTTTCAGCCTTTTCATCAGGTGCGGGTTTTTTAACACCAACTAACCTTTCAGATAATTCTTTCTTTAAGTCTAAATATTCATCATGACTCATTCCCATATTCTTTAAAGTCATGTCTCTTAATGGACAAGGTTTAGATGGTTTGCAACACCATACAAGTGATCCGAAACAAGTTCCTGCTCCTTCACCCAGTCTAGTTTCTTTAGCAAATTGTGTCTTAATTTCAATATATTCCCTAGGAGTTAAGTTAACTTCATCTAATACGTTTAAAACTGGGCATGGTTTTACAGGCGGGCAACAAAAAGCAAGCCCCCTAATATCTCCTCCTCTACAAATATGAGATGGTGCGTCTTCCCAAGTCATAATAAACCTCCAAAAAATTCTTTTATCATTATAAATAATCATCAAAAAATAATTATAAAATAATAATATACTTTATTAGCAATTAATATATAATCTTTTTTATGAAATAAAATATTTTCAACAATAATTAAACTTTTAATATTTTAATTACTAATTTAACCATAGATTACTATGAAGGAAGAATTAATAATCGAGGACATAACCATTACATTAAATAGAAAAAATATTAAAAATATGTATCTTCGAGTTGTACCGCCAAAAGGAGAAGTTAAAGTTTCCGCCCCATTATTTATAGATGATAATGAAATAATTAATTTTATCAAATCTCGAAAAGAGTGGATTTTAAAAAAACAAAAGTTTATTTTAAATAATAACACGAAAAAAACATTGAAATATACCAATAATGAAAAACATTTCCTATGGGGTAAAAAATACACACTCAAACTAATTAAAAATGATGTTATAAAACAAGTTTTTATTGATAAAAAGGAATCAGTAATGTACTTACCTGTGCCTTTGAAAAGCACAGTAACTACAAGAGAGAAAATATTAGTTGAGTTTTATAGAAAAGAGTTAGAAAATGCAATTCCATATGTTTTAAATAAGTATAGTAACATTATTGGACAAAAACCATCTGAAGTTAGAGTTAGAAAAATGAAGAATTGGGGAAATTGTCGGCAAGATAAAAGAATAACTTTAAATTTGAATTTGGCAAAAAAAGCACCAAAATATTTAGAATATGTGATGATACATGAACTATGCCATTTAATAGAATTTAATCATGGGAAAAAATTTAAAATGCTAATGGATAAATTTTGCCCCAATTGGAAAAAAATAAAAAAAGAGTTAAATGAATAAAAAGAATCATCTATTCTCTTTAAGCATATCTTCTTTTTCATCTGCAGTTAATTTATCAACTATTTCTTCAGGAGTACCTATATCTAAGAGTTTACCTCCCCTCATTAAGGCAGCCCTATCACAAACATCTAGAACGAAATCCATATCATGAGAAATAATAATAAATGTTTGTTCTAATTCAGTACGTGCTTTCAATATGGAATCAGTCACAATAACACGAGTGATTGGATCCATAGTACCTGTTGGTTCATCTAAAACAATCAAAGTAGGTTCTTTAATTAAAACTTGAGCTAAAGCAACCCTATGTTTTTCCCCCACACTTAATTGATCAGGATATTTTTCAAGAATGCTACCAGCCACATCATCTGCAAATCCAACAGTAGTCAATGCATGAATTGCTTTAATTTTACCGAATTCAGCAGGTAAATTTAAACTAATTGCATCAGTTAAGTTACCCAAAACAGTTCTATGAGGATATAAAGAGTATTCTTGATGTAATAAACCAATATACGGCATTATACGACCACGATTAAGAGGCCCTACTTTAGTCATGTCAATCCATTCATCACCAAGTTTAATTTGAATATTACCCCCACTTGGTTCAGTTAGTCCCATTAACATCCTAGTTGTAGTAGTTTTTCCAGAACCACTTAAACCTACAATACCAAATATTTCTTCTTTATTAATAGTTAAGTCAACACCATCAACAGCTTTAACAACACCACGTTCAATGGAATAGTAATGTTTTTTAACTTCTTCAAGAACAACTTCAGGTTCTCCAAATTCAGGAATTTCTGGTTTCTTAGGAATAGGAATAGTAGCTACAAATTCCTCCACTACCTTCTCTGGATCTCCTTCTTCCTTAATTTTACCGTCTTCTAACCAAATTACATTATCAGCTAATTCAATCATCACTTCAGGCCAATGAGAAGTGATTAACATGGTGATTCCTTCATCTTTAACCCCTTCTTTCAAAGTATTATGAAGTTTAATTGCAGTTTGAGGATCCAAGGTACCAGTAGGTTCATCAGCTAAAAACATCATTGGAGCTTTAGCTAATTGTCTTGCAAGTACAACTCTTTGTTTTTCTCCACCACTTAAATCACGAGCGATATGAGTAATCCTATGGTTCATCTGAACCATTTCCAACAATTCTAAAGCATCATAAATTTTATCTTCATATTCCTTATCTTCAGGCATCGCTCTCATTACATTTTCAATGACAGTTTCTTCATCATATAATGCGAAATTACGTTGTAACATGATGGAAATCCTTCTTTTAATACTAGCAAATAATTTTCTCTCAGCATTAAAGAAATCAACCTCTTTTGCATCTAAAGTTGCTCCGCAACTACATTTTTCACCAGCATGAGATGGAGAATCTACTGCTAAACAATCAGGACAAACAGCTACATTAACTAAAATCTGACCTGAATCAGGTTTATAATCTGATGTACCTCTTAGCATGTTAATCAAAACAGATTTTCCACTTCCACTACGTCCTAAAATACCTAAAGTTTCTCCTTCAGTAATCTTTAAATTAATATCTTTAAGAACATCAACACCATCAAAAGTTTTAGTAATATTTTTAAGTGTTATAAAATCCATGAAATCACCTATTAAATTAATTTATATTTTAAACTATTAATAATACTTTCTAATAACAATTGTTT
>CAYFRZ010000099.1:0-6045 GCA_964345675.1 uncultured Methanobrevibacter sp. | reverse complement strand
CCTAAAATAGCAGAGTAATAAATCATAATCATAAATACAGCAACTGGTAAAAACCAGCCTAAATACTCCCATTTGGTATTAATCTTCCTGATTGCCTTTGCAAATGAAGATTTATAATTATATCCAACACCATATTCCAAGATTAAGAAAGGAATTCCCATTAAGAGAATTGCTACAATATAAGGGATGTAAAATGCACCCCCACCGTTAGAATAAAGTACATAAGGATATCTCTAAATGTTTCCAAGTCCAACAGCAGAACCTATCATTGCAAGGATGAATGAGATGTTACTGCCCCATTCGTTTTTATCTGACATTTTTTTACATTTTCCTATACTTTATACTAGGGATTTTTGTAGGTACTGTATTAAATAGGTTACTTTTTATTTTTGAAAAAAGTTAGGTTTATTCAAAAAGTATGTTTTAAAAATAGAGATTTTGAATGAAAGAACATCATTATACTTCTTATGAATATTTTTACTATCATATAATATAATAAGAATAAAAGTATACTTGAAAAAATCAATAAATGTTATTAAATAGTATAAAAAACATATATTTAATTCTATGTCAAAATCCCTATCTATTTCAATAATGAACAACTTTTTTAAAATAGTACGCTCATTATTACCAACTAAACAAAGAGTGCTATTTTTAGGAAGTCCTAGAAATAATAAATTGATGGCGAACACACAATTAGTCTATGATGCTTTAAAATGTGATAAAAAAGTGATTACAAAACCTTTACCTCACCATATGTATGATATTATTTCTATTTCTTATGAGATTATGACATCAAAAGTAATTGTTCTAGATGATCATTATAGATATTTCGCATATATCCCACTTAAAGACAAACAAAAATTAGTGCAATTATGGCATGGACCCGGTGCATTTAAACAAATTGGTCTTGATTTACCTACTGCATTACCTAGAGAACGTTACTCTCATGACCAATATGATGCATTCATCTCATCTGCTGAAGATGTATATTACTGTTTTACAAGTGGTTTAGGTCTAAAAAAAGAAGTTGTAAAACCATTAGGATATCCTTTAACTGATTTACTTATTAATAATCCTGAACAGTTAGAAGATGATTTCTTTAAAAAATTCCCACATCTTAAAGATAAAAACATCATTTTATACTTACCAACATATAGAAGATACAATGGTGGAATTAATGTAGATGATTATGATTATGAGATTGACTGGGATAAATTAAATAATTATTTAGAAGAATTTGATTCAGTATTCATTGTTAAAAAACATCCATTACTTGTACATCAAAACATAAACTTTGTACCAAAAGACTTTGACAGAATTATTGAAATAAATGAAATGAGCCATTACGAATTACTCGTTGGAGCAGATGTATTAATTACGGATTATTCATCTGCATATTTCGATTATTTAATATTAAATAGACCAATTATCTTTTATTGTCCCGATACTGAAAAATACTTAAAAGAAAACGGATTTTACATTAAATTTCCAGAAGAAGTGCCTGGAGAATACTGTGAAACTTGTGATGAATTAATTAAAATATTAAAAACAATTGATTATGAAGTAGATTATTCACAATATAAAGAATGGTACATGGGTGCTTGTGACGGTCATTCTACTGAAAAAATATCGAAACTAATTTTAGATTATTTGAATGAATAAATAATTATATCTTTATAAATTACATAATGTATTATAATACCAACTGAGGATTTCATATGAATTATGCAGTTATACTAGCAGGTGGAACAGGTAGTCGGATGAAAAGTATCAATATACCAAAACAATACTTTGAAATTAACGGAACACCCATAATTATTTATACATTAAGAACTTTTGTTGAACTTGATTGTTTTGATTATATTTATATTGCCATTAATAACTTGTATGAAGATTACATGAATAATATACTCAAAAAATATTTCGATAGCAAAATTATTTCTAAAATAACATTAGTAGATGGTGGAGTTGAAAGAATAGACTCCATACACAATGTAATTAAATCCATTGAATCAAATAAAATTAATGATGAAGACATTATTGTAATCCATGATGGAGTTAGACCATTTGTTACAGAGAAAATAATTTTAGATAATCTTGAAGCGACTAAAAAACATGGTGCTGTTGTTACATCAACACCAGTTACTGATACCATATTATTATCCGAAGATGGAAACTACGTTAATCGTATTCCTCTTAGAACAACATTATTTAATGGCCAATCACCAGATAGTTTTAACTTAAAAACATTTATTGAGCTTGAAAATAACTTAACTGAAGATCAAAAAGCAGTTATCACAGGAACATCCCAAATATGTACTTTCAATGATTATCCTATGAAAATGATTGAAGGAGATACAATTAACTTTAAAATAACAACGGATGTTGATTTAGAACTTGCAGAGCATATAATTTTAAAAAAAGGTGGATTATGAAAACAATAGAGCAAATTCCTGAATTAATGAATGTTTTAAATTTACATGGAATTGGAGATTTAAGATTTGAGAAAAAAGAAACATACCAATTAGAAAAAGATAAAGTTTTAGTCAAAATTAAATACTGTGGAATATGTTCTAGCGATATTGAAAGAGTGTTTATTAATGGAACTTATCATTTTCCAACTATTCCTGGCCATGAAATGTCTGGTCAAATTATTGGTGTTAATGATGAAGATGAAGAGTTACTGGGTAAAAAAACTGCAATATTCCCATTAATGCCTTGTTTTAAATGTGATGCATGTGAAAAGGAAGAATATGCTCAATGTTCTAATTACAATTATTTTGGATCTAGATGTGATGGTGGATATTCTGAATATTTGCTTGTTCCAAAATGGAATTTAGTTTTATTTGATGATAACTTAGAGTATAAAATTGCTGCATTATGTGAGCCTGGATCAGTTGCTATTCATTCTATAAACATTGGAAACATTGAAAAAGAAGATAATGTTGCTATTAGTGGAACTGGAACTATTGGAATGATGATTGCATTAGTAGCACAAGGTAAAGGAGCTAATGTAACTGTTATTGGAAGATCTAGTCAAAGTTTAGAATTCTCTAAAAAATTAGGATTAAACACATTATTAATCACAGAAATTAAAAATAAAACATTTGATAAAATTTTTGAAGTTGTTGGAAATAATGAATCAATAAATCAATCCATTAATATTGCAGATAACTTTAGTACTATAATACTCGTTGGAAATCCAAAAGATGATGTTAAATTAGATAAACAAATTTACTGGAAGATTTTAAGAAAACAAATCGTTTTAAAAGGAATTTGGAATTCAAGTTATAATGCTAAAGTAAATGATTGGAAGGAAATTCTTGATTTAATGACAAATAGCAATATCCCATTTGATTCATTAATAAGTAAAGAATATTCCATGTCTGAATTTGATAAAGCTTTTGATTATTTAAAAAATACAAATGAAAAAAAATTAAAGGTTATGTTTAAAAATGAATAAAAAAGGTAAACTTTCAGTGTCAATGATGTGTTCTGGTTTAGATAAATTATTCTATTTCTTAACTGAATTTAAAGAAGAAGACATAGAATATTTACACATAGATATAATGGATGGTCAATTTGTACCAAATTTTGCTTTAGGTACTGATTATGTTAAAAGCCTTAGAAGAATCACAGACATTCCATTTGACTACCACTTTTTAGTAAACAATCCATTGGATAAAATGAGTTGGTTTGACATAAGGGAAAATGACCAAGTCGCATTCCATTATGAGAATAATGAGAACATCCAAGAATGTATTGATTATTTAACTCGTTTAGGTGCAAGGATATTTATTGCAATAAACCCCAAAACTGATTTTCATGTTTTATATGATTATTTAACTCAATTAGATGGTATTTTAGTAATGCATACAATTCCAGGATTTTCAGGTAAAAAAATCATTCTAGAAACAATTAACAAAGTTGAAAAATTAAGGGAATATTTAGATGAACAAGGTCTTGATTTAGATATCGAATCTGATGGAAATATTTCCATTGAAAATGCAGAAATATTATACAAAAAAGGATCAACGATATTTGTTTCAGGAACTTCCAGTTTGTTTAGCAACTCTGAAAAGCCAATAAAAGAGATAATAGCTGCTAAAAGAAAAGTTATTGGATGGGAATGATATGTATAAAATCTCAATCATAATCCCCGTATTTAATGTCGAAAATTATCTCAAAAGAGCTTTAAACTCTATTTTAAATCAAACTATGGATTTAAGCGATATTGAAGTCATTATGATTGATGATTGTTCAACAGACAACTCAAAAGCCATTATTAAAGAATATGCTGAAAAATATGTTAATTTTACTGCAATTTATTTAGATGAAAATTCCGGAGGAGCTGCTAGACCAAGAAATTTTGGTCTTAAAAAATCAACAGGAAAATACGTTATGTTTTTAGACCCTGATGATGAATTTGCAGAAGATATGTGTGAAACATTATATAATAAAATTGAAGAGAAAAATGTAGAATTAGTTAAATGCAATCATCATAACATTGGCGTTAATTTTTCAAGATTCGATTATCACTACGATAAATCAATTAAAGAAGTTGAATTGGACTGTAGTAAAGATTTACCCTGTGATAAAGTTTCAGTTTGTAATGTAATTCACAATAGGCAATTTTTAGAAAAAAATAATTTATATTTTGAAGAATTACCTTCCGGAGAAGACATTTTATTCTCAATTACTGAATTTTTAAATGCTAAAAAAATGATTTACCTAAATAATTATCATGGATACAAATATTATACAAATGAAGAAATTTCACACTCCATGACTCCAAATGAGAAAAATATCGAGTCTGCATTAACTTCATTTATCAAAACAAAAGAAGTTATTGAAAGTAAAAATAGGCAAGATATTTTAGCCCATATTTTTTCCAAAAGAACAGTTTCTTTCTTTTTACGTTTAATAAACTATAATGGAGATAAAAAGAAGTATTTAAAACAATTTTATGAATTTGAAAAAAGTTTAAATATTGAATTAGACATGGATTTTCTTTGGTTGAGAATACTTAACAAAATGATTATGAAAAGACAATTCACCCTAGCTAATTTATATATTAATTCATTAAATTTCATAAGAAAAAGTTCTATATTAACATTGTATAGAAGATCATTAAAATAGGTTGTATTATGTATTTAGTTTCATTAATAATTCCAATTTATAATGCAGAAAACTTTTTAGAGAACACAATTAACTCAGTTATTAATCAAAGTATTGGATTTCATAATATTGAATTAATTCTCATTGATGATAATTCCAAAGATGATTCTAGAAAGATTATCAATGAATATTCAAAAAAATATGATAATATCCATTGTTATTATTCTGATAAAAATCATGGCTTTCCAGGTTTTGGTCGTAATGTAGGTTTGGAAAACTCTACTACAGAATATGTAATGTTTATGGACAATGATGATGAACTTGATAAAGATATCTGTAAAAAATTATATGAAACAATAACCACTGAAAATGTTGATATTGTTTGCTGTGATAAAGCTACTGTTGACTCTATAGGTATAATAAAAAAAAACAATCCAATATGAAAATGGAATTAAAATAGGGAACCATATTCTTATTAAAGATGATGACATTCTTCTTTTTAATAATATTTCTGTTTGGAATAAAATTTATAGAAAACAAATTATTAAAGATAACAAAATTAAATTTTTAGAGGATTCATCCGCAGATGATTTTGCTTTTACAATGGAATACTTCTTAAAATCAAAAGAATTAATTTATCTGAAAAATTATTACGGTTATTTCTGGAATATAAACTCCGATTCATTATCCCATGTTGTAACTAAAGAACATATGAATGATTTATTAAAAGTAAATAATTATATTATGGATAAATTAAACAAAGCAAATAAATTAGAATATGCAGAAAAAATATTTAAAGAAAACATAATTTATTTATTAACCCAAAGTTCCTATTTAAAAATAAACAAAAGTGAATTTATAACTATTTTGGCTTTGTAGAAATCATATTTGATTTTTTTCAAAAAATTTTTAATTATTCTATTT
>CAYFRZ010000098.1:0-6065 GCA_964345675.1 uncultured Methanobrevibacter sp. | reverse complement strand
TATTTATAATATTGGGAATAAACCTTAAAATATAATAGTTTTGTGATTTCTATGAGTATTAAAGATGAAATTAAAAAAGTTAGGGATAATGTTTATGAGATTCCAGGGTCTTTTAACAAAAAAATGAGGGCTTCTGGAAGATTTTATATTGCTGATGAATATTTTGACAGTCTTGAAGATGGGGCTATTGAACAAATTGTTAATGTTGCCTGCCTTCCGGGTATTCAGAGATATTCCATCGGACTGCCGGATATCCATTTCGGCTACGGTTTTCCAATAGGAGGTGTTGCGGCATTTTCTTTAAGAAATGGTGTTGTATCTCCATGGGGGAGTCGGATTTGATATTAACTGCGGAGTCAGACTAATCAAATCCAATCTTACTATTGATGATATTGACGGAAAATTGGATGAGCTTACAGAAAAGTTGTTTAAAAACATCCCGTCAGGCGTTGGAAGCAAAGGCAAAATCAAGCTTGACGAAAACGAAATTAATGACGTGCTTGATTACGGTGCTGAGTGGGCTGTTGAAAACGGCTATGGGTGGAGTGAAGATTTGGAAGTTTTAGAGGAAAATGGAAGAATGGTTGATGCTGACTCAAGCATTGTTTCTGATAAAGCTAAAAAAAGAGGAATTCCTCAATTGGGCTCTCTCGGTTCAGGCAATCACTTCCTTGAAGTTCAGGTTGTTGATGAAATATATGACGAGGAAGTGGCAAAAGTATTCGGTCTTGAAAAGGGAATGATTGTGGTTATGATTCACTCAGGCTCAAGAGGATGCGGCCATCAAATCTGTTCTGATTATCTGAGGGTAATGGATAAGGCTTATGTTAATAATGTATATTTTTAATGAGAGCATTCAAAACCTAAAAAGATTATCTGAAGAATATGAAACTACAATACTGATTTCAAGCCATATTTTAAGTGAAATTGAAGCTATTGCAGATGTTATTGGAGTAATGGATGATGGATTATTAATTGAAGAAGTATCCATGAACCAACTGCATGAAAAATTAGATAAACATGTTGAATTTGAAGTTTCAGACATTGATTCAGCTTATCATATAATGAAGAGGTTAGACTTGAAAGAAGGCATTGACTATTCAGTTGATTCCATTTCAAATAGAATCAGCTTATTTACTAATTTAGATTTAAGGTCTGATTTTAACGAAGCTTTTGTAAAATCTGGAATTAAAGTAAATGAAGTGTCCATATCTGAAGAAAGTCTAGAAGAATACTTCACAAAATTGATTGAGAAAAAAGAAAGATACGGTGAAATTTATGCTTAACTTTGTTAGAATGGAGTTTTTTAAATTGAAAAATTCCAAAATATTTTTATTAAGCCTGCTTGCTTCAATAACTCCGGCTTTACTTGTTCATTTAGGATTATCCGGAAGGCTGGATTATGGAGAGCCTATTACTTTTGCACTCCTTTCAAGTCAAACAAATTTATATATGCTATGTATTTTCGGAGTTCTTCTTATAACAATTGCAGTAGCTTATCTCTTTAGCCGCGAGTTCAGTGAACATACAATAAAATCAGTTTTACCTACTCCGGTTTCAAGAGCTAAATATTTGCTGGGTAAATCAGTTGCATTTTTAATTTGGATTTTAATATTATGTACCGTATGCTTTATAGCTTCATTATTGCTTTCATATATTACTGGAACAGTTGGAATAAGCGTTGATTTGATTTTAAAGTATTTTAGTGAAATGATATTTGGAGGGTTTTTATTATTCCTAGTTATGAGCCCACTGATATTTATTTCAATGCTGATGAAGAATATGGTTCCGGCAATGATTGCTGCTGCAATTTTAACATTTGGAAATATAATTGCATATGGCCACAGTCAAGCAATATACTGGCCATGGACTCTTCCGGCTATCGCATCTGCAGGGGAAATAGCTAATTATACAACTGATCCGTTTATTGTCTTTTTTATTATTTCAGCAACTTTCATTGTAGGTTTAAGTTTATCATATCTTTATTTAACAAAAAAAGATCTTAGGTTATAGGTGATTTTAATGTTAATTTTTATTCAAACTGAATTTATAAAACTAAAAAATTCAAAACTGTTCTTTTTAAGTTTATTAAGCGGACTTATACCTCCCTTTCTAATGTATATGGGAGTTTTAGAAATGAGATCAGACACTCCAAGCTTTATTTTAAAGTTTTCAGAAATGTTCATTGAAACAAATCTATATATGACAGGTTTATTTGCAGTATTTATCCTATGCATCATTATTTCTTATTTAATAGGCAGAGAATACAACGAACACACCTTAAAATTGGTATTAACAAGCCCCATATCTGACTTTGAGTATTTGATTGGAAAATATATAGTATTCATAATTTGGACATTATTATTGTTTGGCGTTGCTTTTATAGGAACTCTCATCTTCGGTTTTTTAGGAGGTGGAGTCGGCCTAACCTTAAATATGGCACTGCATTATCTTGGTGAAATGTTATTTGGCGGATTTTTGCTCTCTTTTAGTGATGACCCCTTTTATATTCCTATCAATGATTATGAAAAATATTGTTCCATCGATGATTGCTGGATCAGTGTTAATCCTTGCAAACTTATTAAGTTATAGTTGCAGTTGGGGCCCATATTTGCCGTGGATGGCTTCATATATTGTTAGTTCAAACACAATATCCCAATATCCCTGCAGAATAACCACACCATTACTTGCAATAGCCATAACCTTCCTATTTGGAATAGCCATCTCATATATTTACTTTAGTCTCAAGGATGTTTAAGCAAGCATCCTTTTATCTGTTTTACTTGGAATCTTAAAAATTAGAAAAATGGAACAATTGAATAAACCATTATCAAAACAGCCACAGTTAAAATTACAATAGCCCCAAGGGGAACTTTCTTCCAGGCAAGTCCTGCAGCCACAACAGCTCCAATCAATCCAATATACCACAACTGATTATCAACAGTCAGTACTCCCGGACATATTAAAGCTGCAAGAGCCGTATACGGGATTAAATTTAAGAACTTCTCAACTTTTGGTGAGAAATTAAGTTTATCGATAAACAAAGCCGGAATTAACCTTGGAACAAATGTTACAATAGCACATCCTAAAACAACCAGATCCACATAATTCATTAGGCATCACCTGAAAGCAGATATTCATCATCGACAATATGCATTCCAGCTGCCGCACCAAGAAGTGTTGAAACAATCAGTGACCAGTTTCCCAGAAATTGTGATAAGACCACATTTAAAACTGCAGTTACTGCAACTAAAAGTGCAATCTGTTTGCTTTCCTTTATGGCAGGAATCAGAATTGCAACAAATAATGCATAAAGGGAAATATTAAAACTATTTGTAACGATAACAGGAAGCATATCCAATATAACCACACCTATTCCTGCCCCCAAACACCATGAAAGCCATGCTGTTAGTGCAATTCCCAGATAAATCCATATGCTTGAATCTTCGCTTAATGAAAACATTGCAAAGGATTCATCAACAGTCAAATGAGCAGACAGGATATTTAAAGGCAAACTTGATTTCTCAACTTTGTTTAAAACACATGTTGACATTACAAAATACCTTAAATTTACTACAAAGTTAGTTAAAACAATTGCAATCACACTGGCTCCGCCTAAAACCATTGAAGCGGCAATGATTTGACCTGCACCTGCATAAACTAAAAAAGACATTGAAACTGTCTGCAGAGGAGTCATACCTGCCTTAATAGCTATAGCAGCATAGCCAATCCCCATTGGAATATATCCAAATGTGATTGGAATAGCCTTTTTAGCGCCATCAATAAACTTAGATTTACGAGAAATAATAAACGACTCCAAAAAATTGAAATAATAAAAAAAGAAGTAATTTAACTTATTAAATTACTAATCTGATCGGTTGTAATAATGCCTACAACCTTCATGTCTTCATTAACTACAGGAAGACAAGATATGTCAAACTTACGCATTTTACGTGAGATTTCCTCAATAGGATCATCTGCATTACAGTAATGGACATCTTTTGTCATAATGTCCTTTAGATGATTGGATTTTGTCGCAATGGATTTAGACAGATCCCAGCTTGTAACAATTCCGATAAGTTGGCAACTGTCAGTAACAACCGGAATATGAGTTACATGCTTGTCCAGCATTAGTTTAGCCGCTTCTACAACATTTGAATTTTCCTTAATTGTGGCGACTTTTTCCATCATCAAATCCCCAACAACATTTTCTGATAAGAAATTGGAGAAAATATAATTGAGTTGTCCTCTTTCAAGTAAAAAGGCATCATGACCATAGTTGGACTTTATTTCTGAAAAGGATACCTCAACATTGTTAGCATTAAGGGCGGTTACAATGTCCATACTCTGCTCGGTTGGATATAGCCAATCTGAATCAACAGAAATAACTTTAATTTTGGATTCAATGCCTTTAAATCCATCAATTAAAGAGTCATTAGTGGAAAGGTCAAACAAATCAACTGCTTTTGTTATAAACAGATAGCTATTCGCATCAAAACGTTTTACAAAAGTTTCGCCCTGATGTTTTAAATAGCTTTCAACTTGAAAATCAAGTGTAAAGTCATAGCTTATTTCATCCTTGTCCTGAAGGCCGCGTCCAAATTTAATATCCATTGATTCATCGATTAAATAGGTAATATGAGCAATCATACGTGCCAGAGACAGACCGTTTCTAGGGATTTCTCCGGTTTCATAGTAATTTCCGTTGTTCCATTCAGGGTCTGAAAATATAGACTGACGGCCTACCGCATTAAAGGCTATCTGCTGAGGTGAAGACCTTGCTGCTGTAGCTATAGGTATTGCCTTTTTCATCATTGACGGGTAGGATACCATCCATTCAAGAACCTGCATTCCACCCATAGACCCTCCGATAACCGCAAACAACTGATTAATTCCAAAAGAAGCAACTAACTCTTTTTGAACTTTAACCATGTCATTAATTGTAATTACCGGAAAATCAAGACCGTACTCCTTACCTGTTTTGGGATTGATTGAACTTGGACCTGTTGTTCCCTTACATCCCCCAAGTACATTAGAACATATTATAAAGTATTTTTCACTATCCAACGCTTTTCCAGGGCCGATTACCATTTCCCACCATCCGGGTTTTTTATCTCCCTCGTGCCATCCTGCAGCATGAGCATCACCGGTCAGAGCATGGCAAATTAAAATGGCATTGGATTTTTCTTTATTGAGTTCCCCATAAGTTTCATAAGCAACAGTAATCTATTCAAGTGTTTCTCCACTATCTAATCTGATTGGGTCTGATATACTAAGATATTCAGTTTCAACAATACCTACAGATTCCTTATTCATTTAAAACACCTTAATATTTAATTTTTCAATAGCTATTTTTGCAGCTGCTTGTTCTGCTTCTTTTTTATTTTTACCTTTTCCAACACCCATTTCCACATCATCAATCATGATTGCTATGATGAATGTTTTGTCGTGAGGCACTCCGTATTCCTCTAAAATTTTATAGGAAATACCCAACTCTTTAACATCTCCGTATTCTTTCATTGCAGATTTATAATCTGCGAAGAATATCTTATGCTCGTCAATATATTTAAAAATGGAATTTGCCACAAACTGCTTTGCAAAATCCCATCCCTGATCAAGGAATATTGCTCCTAAAAATGATTCGAAGATATCTGCAGTTATGGACAATATCTCATTTTTTGTTAAATTCGATTCAACACTGGCTATTTTAAGATATTCATCCAGCCCCAATTCATGAGAATAATGGATTAATGCAACTTGACAGACATAGTTTGCCCGCAGTTTTGTTAATTTACCTTCCTCATAGTGAGGATACAACTTATACAAATATTCCGAAACTATTACACCTAAAACAGAATCTCCCAGGAACTCCAAACGTTCATAATTATAATCCAGATTATGATTGGTGGAGTAGGAACCATGAGTAAATGCAATATCATATAAATGTTCATTATCAGTTTTTATACCAAATTTTTCATATAAATTCATAAACCAGCCCAAACTAATTAATACAATAATTAGTTATGAATTTTTACTTATATATAACTAACCTACAACATTTATTT
>CAYFRZ010000097.1:0-6071 GCA_964345675.1 uncultured Methanobrevibacter sp. | reverse complement strand
TTTTCTATGGGAATTTCATTTCGCTGCAAGCCTTCTATATTACAATTATTTATTTACTTTTTTTGACAGTTTTTTCATTGTTTAATACATCTATTGCATAATTTTTGGTGATTTTTTTGAATATTAAAATATTGGATACTACATTACGTGATGGAGAACAAACTCCTGGTGTTTCTTTAACTCCATTAGAGAAATTAAGAATTGCAACTAAACTTGATGAAATTGGTATTGATTATATTGAAGCAGGATCTGCAATTACTTCTGAAGGAGAAAGAAAATCTATTAAAGAAATTACAAAACAAGGGTTTAATGCAGAAATATTAAGTTTTTCTAGGCCTTTGTCTATGGATATTGATTATTGTTTAGATTGTGATGTTGATGGTGTTAATTTAGTTGTTCCAACATCTGATTTGCATATTTCAGATAAGTTAAAAACTACACATGGTGAATTAATTGAATTGTCTAATAATGCTGTAGACTATTGTAAGGATCATGGTTTGATTGTTGAATTATCTGCTGAAGATGCATCAAGAAGTGATTTTACTTTTTTAAAATCTGTTTATCAAAATGCTATAGAACGTGGTGCTGACAGAATTTGTGTTTGTGATACTGTGGGTATATTAACACCAGATTCTTCATTTGAATTATTTGATAAATTAAAGGACATTAATGTTCCAATTGCTGCTCATTGTCATAATGATTTTGGTCTTGCCGTTGCTAATACTTTAGCTGCCTTAAAAGGTGGTGCAATAGAATTACATTCTACTATCAATGGTATTGGTGAGCGAGCTGGAAATACTTCTTTTGAGGAATGTGTTGTTAGTATTGATAGACTATTACCAAATTTTTCAACAAATATTAATATTCATGAAATTTATGATATTTCTAAATTAGTTGCTAGATTAACCGGCGTTTATATCCAACCAAATAAGGCCATTGTTGGTGAAAATGCATTTGCTCATGAATCAGGTATACATTCTGATGGAATCATTAAAAATTCCGCAACCTATGAACCAATGACTCCGGAACTTGTGGGTCGTAAACGTAAATTTGTTATTGGTAAGCATATGGGTACTCATGGTTTGGAAAATAGACTTAAAGAAATTGGTTTAACTGTTAATAAAACCCAACTTCAACAAATTTGCAATGATATTAAAGATTTAGCGGATAAAGGAAAAACCGTTACTGATGTTGATTTACATGTAATAGCAGATAATGTTTTGGAGATTAATCATGAGGACAGAATTAAACTTGATGAGTTAACTATTGTTTCTGGAAATAAAATCATGCCAACTGCATCTGTTAAGATAACTGTTGATGATAATGAAATTCTTAATGCGGGTGTAGGTTTGGGTCCTGTTGATGCTGCTATTAATGCGGTTAAAACAGTTGATGCATTTAGTGATGTTGAATTAATTGAATATCATGTAGATGCTATTACTGGTGGTACGGATGCATTTATTGATGTAATTATTAAATTGCAAAAAGGTGATAAGATAGTATCTGCTCGGGGTACTGAACCTGATATTATTAATGCTAGTGTCAAAGCATATATTGCTGGAGTTAATAGATTATTACGTGTTTAGGTGTTTACATGTACATGGAAAATATTCAGATTTTAGGTTTAAAAGGCACTATTAATTCTGTTGAAGAAACACTTGATTTAATTGACAGTATTAAAGATGATGATGAAATAATTCAACTTTTAAATGCGGATTCAATTGTTTCAAAAAATCATATAATTCATGGTGTTAATCAGGCATTTCTTGCTTTTGATAGAAATGAAAATTTAGCTAAAGATTTAAATGTTGAGATTGCACTTAGATGTTCTGCTCAAAGACAAATTTCAAAGGCATTTAAAATATTGGGCTTGAAAGAAGGAGACATGAATTTATGTGCTATTCTAATTAATAGCAAAGATTATGCATTTGCATTATCTAAACTATTCACATTAGATGAAAATGTGTTTATTGCAGATAATGAGAAATTAATGAAAATTTATAAAATTAATGATATTGAGATAAAAAACATGTCTATTGAAGATATTATTATTGATCGAATTACAAAACTCACTGTAAATTATTAATTTCTATTTCTTCAATTATTTTATCTAAATATTTTTTTTCAAGACAACTGTAATCAAGATTTTTAATTTCAATTGCAATTGCCTTTTCTTTCACACGATTATAATTAGGACAAGTTGTAATGAATCCACTTTTATCAATTGTTAATCTTTTTTTCAAATTCCAACTTATTGACTTTGCATCATCATGAGGTATAATTACATTTATGCCTCTTTTATTTGAATGTAAATTATTATTAATATGTTTTTTTAGATATTTTGTTGCATTTAATGTAAGTTCTAGTTTTTCTCCAACATTTTTAAGTTCACTATCTATACCACTACATATAATTTCGGAAGTTTTACTTAATTTTTGTGGAGTTTTACTTTCTTTGAAAATTTCCGAATCATTAGTTGCAATGAAACCTCCTTGACCTACATTTATTATTTTAGGAGATCCGGTTGATGCAAGAATAATATCTGAATATCTTCCGAGTTTATTCCTAGTGTCACCAATTCCTGCAGATGCATCTTCGATTGTTATAATGCCATTGTTTTTACAATATTCAGAAATTTTTTTAGTGTTTTGTTCTGCGCAGTATCCTGCAAAACTAGTATAAATCAATGCTGAATCTTCTGTTATGTCTAATTCATCAATATATGTAGGATTAATTAAACCTGAGTTTGTTTTTAATGTTATAACATTTTTATTTAAGAATTTTGCAATTTGTTTAAATCCATGCCACCCACCTTCGTCGGGAATAATAATATCTCCTTTAATAGCTGCAAGAGCAATGAAAATGCTATTATTTCCACTAGAGGTTATTTTTACTTCTTCTTTTTCGGTTAATTGTTTTATTTTTTCTGTGCAAATTTCTTCAAAGTTAGTATTGGTTTTACCTAATGCAACTTCAGACATTATTTTCCTTGTTTTTTCTGAGGGGGTTTTGAATTTAAACATAATTATCCATTTTTAAAGTACATATCAAGTGTAGTTTGCTTTGTGTGAAGCATTTCATTCATCAAAGTTCCTTGTTTCACATATCTATTAATAGGTATTCTAAGTTTGGTTCCGGCATATTCTAAGCATGATTCTAATGTTTCAAATTCCAGGTATGGTCTTTGCATGGCCTCTTTTATGTTTTCTCTTACATTAAAAACACCCAATGGTACATATCCATCATATGCTTCTCTTAAAATTAAAAGACCTGATTGCTTTTTAATTTGCATTAAATAATCTAAAACTGCCATTTTTGCAGTATAATAACATCCACCAACTATTGAATACTCTTTTTTACCACCATTTGTTTCATAATCTGAGAATATTAATTCTTCATTTTTCATTAATTTAATAAATGCTTCATACCATTCGTATTGCCATTCTGTTGGTGTTAAAATAATTATATAATAATTGTTCAGGGCACCGAATTCAAAGACTCTATATGTATCTAATTTTTCGAATTTTCTAACTTCTTTTAAAAATTCATTTGAAAGTGTTGAGTCACATGCCGTAATTGACCAACGAGTGGGAACAAGTTTTCTTTTGTTCTTAGTTCCAATGGCTCCAACTGAAAATGCTTTTTGCATAGCTGTAAAAGGAACATCTTTATTGTGAAGATTAACAATAGCTTCTGTTGATTTTAAATCAGTATCATAAAATGTTTTTTCAAGCTGCCTATCCCATTTAACAGCATCAATGTCAAATTTCTCAATTACTGCACTCGGACCATGTGGCATACTGTCTTCTGTAAGCATGGATCCTGTAGGACGTTTTCCAAATGTTGCTTCACTATCAATTGATTTGGATGCAAGAGATATATCTTGAAGTTTTTCAATAAAAGGATTTTCCAAATCGTCAATTTTAATTAATTGTTTTCCACGAACAAGATTCATTCTATAATTAATAATTTCGTTTTGTGTTTTATTTTGACCAATCCATTCTTCTGGAGTATCCATGATAAATGTATCTCCCATTTGAGAACTCATCATTGGTCCTGCATAAACCTTAGGGTATGACCATCTTCCAATAAACACTGATGGTGGTGTTGTTCCTTCGAGATTTTTTCCAATTTTAACAGATTTCATTTGAATTTGTTCTGTTAATTTGGCAAGATATGCATTTTTCGTGGTTTTCATTTTATCTTAAGTAAAAAAAGTAAAAAATAAAATACTATTAATTAAAATAGTATTTAACAGAATTCGATGGTTGCAGGTGGTTTGTCACTTACAGATAAAGCAACATGGGTAACTTCAGAAATTTCAGAAGTAATTCTTTTTGAAATAGTTTGAACAACTTCCCAAGGAAGCTCAGCAACAGATGCAGTCATAGCATCAATGGAATTAACAACTCTAACAACAACTAAGTATCCAAAGTCTCTTTGATCACCTTTAACACCGGTAACTTTGGTGTCAGTTAATACAGCAAAGTATTGCCAAACATCTTTATCAATACCAGCAGCTTCAATTTCATCACAAACAATTTTATTTGCTTTTCTACATACTTCTACATTTTCCTTTGTAAGTGCTCCAACAACACGTACACCAAGACCTGGTCCTGGGAAAGGTTGTCTGTAAACAGTAGTAACCGGTAAGTCTAGTTCGTCACCGATTTCTCTCACTTCATCTTTGTATAAGTCACGGATTGGTTCACATAATTCTAATTCCATTCCGCTTGGAAGAGCTAAGTTGTGGTGGGATTTAATTTCGCCTTTAGTTTCAATCCAATCTGGAGCGATAGTTCCCTGTACTAAGAATTTAGCACCAGATTTAATTGCTTCTCTTTCGAATACGTCAATAAATACTTTTCCGATGATTTTTCTTTTTTCTTCGGGGTCTTCAACACCTTCAAGTGCATCCATAAATTCATCACTTGCATCGACAAATTTGAAATTTAATCTGTCTTTAAAAGTATTGGTAACTTGTTTGACTTCTCCTTCTCTTAAAAGTCCATGATCTACAAATACTGCGGTTAAATTATCACCAATTGCTTCTTGAACAAGAACTGAACACACTGAACTATCTACTCCACCAGATAATGCAATAATAGCTTTTTCATCACCAATTTGATCTTTAATTTTTTTAATTGAATCTTCAATAAATTCTTTTGGGCTTAACATCTTATTCATCTTCCTCTTCTTCATAATCCTCGATGAGTTGTTTGATTATAGATTCAAGGCCATTGTCATTTCCTGATTCAATAGCTTCAAATATTTCATCAAATTTAACATATTTTTCTAATTTTACGGATTTTTGTCCAATTCCAGAAATTTTAAAATCGTATTCCGCATCTCCAATCACAACATTTATTGATTGTTTTTTTAATTCGGTTTTAAATTCATTTGCTTTGTCTCTTAAATCATCAGCATTATCAATCATTGTTACACCTATCTTTACAGATTTTATAAAAATTATTAAAGATTATTTCTCCTTTTGGAGTGTGATGTACTTCAGGGTGGAATTGAATTCCATATACATCTTTATTTTTATGTTTAAATGATTCAACATCGCATAAGTTAGAACTAGCCAAAATTTCGAATTCTTGTGGGATTGTTTTTACTTCATCTTTATGTGATGACCAAACATCGATTTCAGGAGCTAGGCCTTCAAATAAGTTTTCATCATTTATAATATTTATTTTAACTTGAGCATAACTTTCGGTATCTGAAGTAGTAACTTCTCCTCCGTAAGCTTTAGCAATTAATTGATGGCCAAGGCATATTCCTAATATTGGTATGTTGAAATGTTTGATGTATTCTTCACTTAAACCGGCATCTTCAATTGAAGGACCTCCACCTAAAATCAATCCAATCGGATTTTCCGCTTCAATCTCTTCAATAGATAAGGTATTTGAAACTAATTTGGATGGGATTTTTAAGTATTGTAAACTTCTAGAGATTCTATGATTGTATTGGCCTTTGTTATTAATTACTAAAATTGTCATATTATACTCCATGAAAATATAATGATATTATTTTTAGTTTTTTTATTTATTATAGTTTATTAAAAATTG
>CAYFRZ010000096.1:0-6083 GCA_964345675.1 uncultured Methanobrevibacter sp. | reverse complement strand
TAAAATGGTACAAAGTAAATATTTAATATATAATAAAAACATAATTTTACCTATAAGAATATTATATTTAGAAGTGATAAAATGGCATGGGATGACACAGCTAGTAAAATTTGGGTAGATGGAGACATGGTTGACTGGAAAGATGCAAAAATTCATGTACTTTCTCACGTAGTTCACTATGGTACAAGTGTTTTTGAAGGAATTCGTGCATATAAAAATGAAAATGGTGTTGCTGTATTTCGTTTAAAAGAACATGTGAAACGTTTGTTTGATTCCGCAAAAATCTATAAAATGGAAATTCCATTCACACAAAATGAAATTGAAGAAGCAATTTTAGAAGTTGTTCGCGTTAATGATTTGGATGGATGTTACATTCGCCCTATTGCATTTAAAGGATACGGGCAATTGGGTGTAGATCCTTCAGGATGTCCTGTTAATGTAGTTATTGCTGCTTGGGAATGGGGATCTTATCTTGGTGAAGAAGGGATGGAAAATGGTGTTGACATTGGTGTGTCCTCCTGGAGGAAACCTGCTCCAGATACTTTTCCAGCACTTGCAAAATGTGGTGCAAATTATATGAACTCTCAATTAGCAAAAATGGAAGCTATTGATAATGGATATGATGAAGCTATTATGCTTGATTATGAAGGGCATGTTTCTGAAGGTAGTGGAGAAAATATTTTCCTAGTTGAAGATGAAAAATTATTTACTCCTGCAATGTCATCATCTAACCTTAAAGGTATTACAAGGGATACTATAATGGTTATTGCACGTGATTTGGGTTATGATGTTGTTGAGGAAGTTATTTCAAGGGAAAGATTATATTCTTCTGATGAGGTATTCTTCACAGGAACTGCAGCTGAAGTAACTCCAATCCGTTCAATCGATCATAGAACAATTGGTATTGGTAAGAGAGGACCAATTTCTGAAAAATTACAAACAGCATTCTTCGATATTGTGGAAGCGAAAGCTGAAGATAAATACGGTTGGTTATCTTACATCTAAGTGGTGTAATTATGGATATATTTCAGGCTATAATAATTGGTATTGTTCAAGGATTAACTGAATTTTTGCCAGTTAGTAGCTCAGCACATTTGGTATTCGCTCAAAAGTTGTTGGGTGTTGAAAGTTCACTTGCTTTTGATGTTTTACTTCATTTAGGGACATTGATTGCGGTTTTATGGTTCTTCCGTTTTGATATAATTAAAATGCTTAATGCTTGGTGGTTAAGTATTGGCGATATATTGCAAGGGAGATTTAGACAAGGTTTATATGACGATGCTTATAAAAGACTTTCTTGGTATGTTATTTTAGCTACCATTCCTGTGGGTATTGTTGGCGTATTCTTTGAGGATTCGGTAGATGCATTATTTGCAGGTGCATTATATGTTCCAGCATTTTTTTTGTTTGTAACGGGTACTATTCTTTACTTATCCCAAAGAATGAATAGTGGAAACATCAATTTAAATAATATTTCTAAGATTGAAGCTTTAATAATGGGATTAGGTCAGGCATGCGCTATATTGCCAGGGCTTTCACGTTCTGGAACTACAATTGCTGCAGGGTTAGTGATGGGTCTTGATAAAGAATTTGCTGCTAAATTCAGTTTTATTTTATCTATTCCCGCAATATTTGGGGCATTCATATTTAAAGTAAAAGATATCGGTTCTTCAATGGATGCGAACTTTTTACCTATTTTCATAGGATTTATAGTATCTATAATTGCAGGTTATCTTGCTATTAAATGGATGCTTGATTTAATTAAAAATAAAAGTTTGGATATTTTTGCATATTACTGTTGGTTGATGGGTATTATTGTATTTATGGGTTCAATCGCCCATATATTTTAAAATTAAAGTTATAGAGATTAATAATCTCTATTGACATACTTTTTCTATTTTTTTTCTTAATTCTTCAACAGAACTTCCTAAAACAAGTGCAGTAAACATAGCTCCGCCGGCTCCCGCTCCTTCTTTGACAAATCCTGTTAAATAATTTTGCAATCCTTCATGTTCTGATTCTTCAAATTTAGGATCTACAACATTAACGGTAATATTATCATCAATTTGATTCAGAATACCGAATAAATCTGCGGTTTCATCAGCTGCAACAAATATGGTAGTTGCTAAATTAATCCTTGAAAAATCAAAGTTTGGTTGTATGGATTTAATTACTGCACAAGTTGCAGCCATTTGTGTTCCACCAGCTAATATGATTGGAATATCTGAACCTAATACAAGACCTGCAATTGCAGGAATTGTCGGATCTCCCACTGCACCAATAGCTTGTATTGCATCTGCTTCACCAGGTGTTATTCCTGCATTTTTTAAACCTTCATCAACAACTTTTGATTTTAAGTCATGAGGATTGTGTGGCATACTTCCGCTAACTTTTTCATTAGCTTCATAACCTAATGCTTTTAAGACTCCTAGTGCAGTTGTTGTTCCTGCAGGTATGCTTTCACCAATGATAAGCATTTCATGCCTTCTAGATAATTCAGCACCTAAATCTTTTCCATTTTCAATAATTTCCAATGGATTTAAAATACCTTTTCCAGTTCTTATGTCTCTTCCAGGTTCTTTTCCAAAACTGTAATATGATACATCTGCTTTAACTTTAGAACCTGCATCAATAATGACAAATGGCATATTTGAAAGTTGAAGTGCTGCTTTTGTAAGTCTTGCTGGGGTTGGTGCTGCTGCACCATCAACAACTGTTTCAGCAGCAGTTTGTGTACAATGAACTTCTCCTAAAACTAAAAATTCAGCATCTGCTGCTGGTGTAAATACTGTTAATTCGGGTGTTGCTCCGGCTCCTGAAATATCTGGGATTGTTGATGTATCAGTTGTTCCGATTGTAAGTAAAAATACGGGTTCATCACATTCTTGTAATTTTTCAATAAGTTCAGTTGATCCATAAGTTTTAATTCCATCAATCATCTTTTTCACCTAGTTTTTTCAACTGTTCTAAAATTAATTTATTTTGATTAATAATTTTTTTATTCTGGAGCATTATTTTCTTTAACATTTCCATTTCTGGAAGTTCATCGTCATTTAAGAATTGTTTTCCATCTCTTGATCGTGGTGGAATTTTAATTTGATCTTTTGGAGGAAGTGAAGTTCTTTCAGATACTTTTGGAGGTATAACTCCTCTGGATGCACTATCATCATTTGAAATATAATCAACATATCTGTGTGTTACTTTGTTTTTTCCTCTTTCATCAAGTAATTCCATTAATCTGTCATCTACTTCTTTAACACCATGAAGTTGTTCTTGTTCTACTTCGTGTAATAATCTTTTTTGAATGTTATAAGCATTATAAAGGGGAATTCCACGAGTTTCACATTCATTTTTAAACATATCGCTGATGTTAATATCTCCTGTTAATTTTTTAACTCTTTTTTGTTCTGGAGTATTAGCGTTATAAAATCCCATATTTTATAATATGTTTTTTAAATTTAAAAAATATTTTTATATTTTTAAAAAGTAATATAATAATTAATTAAATTTTTTAGTTGATTATTTTGATAAGTTTAGGAATTGAAGGAACTGCAGAAAAAACTGGTGTAGGTATTGTTGATAGTGATGGGAATATATTGGCTATGGCAGGTAATCAATTATTTCCAGAAAAAGGCGGCATTCATCCGAGAGTAGCCGCAGAACATCATGCAGAATGGATTCCTAAATTAATTCCACAATCTATTGAAGAATCTGGACTTTCTTATGAGGATATTGATTTAATTTCATTCTCACAAGGTCCGGGTTTGGGTCCAGCTTTAAGAATTGTTGCAACTTCGGCTCGTAGTCTTGCATTGTCACTTAAAAAACCAATAATTGGTGTAAATCATTGTATTGCTCATGTTGAAGTTGGAAAGCTGGATACTGGTGCAGTTAATCCAGTTTCTCTTTATGTAAGTGGCGGTAATAGTCAAGTTATTGCTTATGAAAGTGGGAGATATAGAATTTTTGGTGAAACTTTAGATATAGCTATTGGTAATTGTCTTGATCATTTTGGTCGTGAAACTGGATTGGGTCATCCTGGTGGTCCAATTATCGAAAAATTGGCTAAAAAAGGATCATATGTTGATTTACCTTATGTTGTAAAAGGAATGGACTTTTCATTTTCAGGTTTACTGTCTGCTTCATTAAGGGAAGCAAAAAAAGGAACTGCCATGGAAGATATTTGTTTTTCACTTCAAGAAACTGCTTTTTCAATGCTTGTTGAAGTAACAGAACGTGCACTTTCACATACTCAAAAAGATGAAGTCATGTTATGTGGAGGGGTTTCAGCTAATTCAAGACTAAGGGAAATGCTTAAAGTGATGTCTGAAGAGCATGGTGCTAAATTTTATATGCCTGAAATGAAACTTTGTGGGGATAATGGTGTAATGATTGCATGGTTAGGGCTTTTAATGTGTAAAGAGTTCGGATCAATGGATTTGTCCCAAACAGGAATTATTCAAAAGTTTAGAACAGATGAAGTTGATATTCCATGGATTGATAATACTAAATCTTATTTAAAATTGGAGGATAATTTAATAGCTAAAGGTGCTGAATCTAATATTGTTAAAAGTAGTTATTTAGGTGAAAAAGCTGTTTTAAAAGATAGGATTCCTAAAAGATACAGAATTTCTGAAATTGATGATAAAATTAGAAAAGCAAGGACAAAAGAAGAGGCTAAACTTTTATCTGATGCAAAACGTGCAGGTGTTAAAACTCCTGTTTTGTATGATATCAATTTAGAAGAGAAATCAATATTAATGGAAGAAATTGAAGGTAGTATGGTTAAAGACATTATTAATGAAAATATATCCTTTAAAATTGGTTGTGACATTGCAAAACTCCATTCTGCTGGGATTATTCATGGTGATATTACTTCATCAAATATTATGCTTCAGGATGATAAATTAGTTTTCATTGATTTCGGCCTTGGGAAATATTCTAATTTGGATGAAGATAATGCGGTTGATTTACTCGTTTTAAAGAAATCTCTTCAAAGCATTGATTATAATTTGGCATTAAAATATTTTGACTCTGTATTAAAAGGATATGATAATAAAAATATTGTTGATAAAATATCTGACATTGAGTCACGTGGAAGATATACACACTAATTGGATTAACTATATAAAAAAATTTAATCATATTTAAAAACATGATAACATTTATAACTGGTAACGAACATAAAGTTAAAGAAGCAGAGAATATTTTCAAAGATTATGACATAAACTTAGAGCATATTGATTTAGGTTACGAAGAACCGCAAGGAACTCTTGAGGAAGTAGCCATGTCAGGCGCAAATTATGCTTGTCGTAAACTTGATAAACCTGTGATTGTTGAAGATGCTGGTTTATTCATTAAAGCTTTAAATGGATTTCCTGGAACATATTCACATTATGTTCAAGATACTTTAGGTAATCAAGGAATTTTAAAGTTATTAGCAGATACAGATGACCGTTATGCCGAATTCAGGTCAGTTATTGGGTACTGTGCCCCCAATTCTGAGCCCAAGATCTTTTTAGGCAAGGTGTCAGGAGAAATCGCAGTTGAAGAAAGGGGAGATTTAGGTTTTGCTTTTGATCCGCTTTTTTATGTTCCAAGTCTAGGTAAAACATTTGGCGAACTTACAACTGATGAAAAAAACCAATTTTCACATAGAAAAAATTCTTTAGAACAATTTATTAAATGGTATTCTACTCAAGAATAGATTCAGGGTTCTAAAAATTTTAAATTTATACTTATTGGGCTTATTTAAAAAATATTAAAGAGGTTATATTATGGCAAGACCAGAATGGGTAACTTATAGTGATGAAGAAATTGAAGAAATGATTTTAAAATTTAACAGAGAAGGTAAAAGTACCTCTGAAATTGGTATTGTATTGAGAGATCAATATGGAATTCCATCTGTAAAGGATGTTACTGGTGAAAGAATCACTCAAATCTTAAAAAGAAATGATCAGGCTGGACAATACCCGGAAGATTTATTGAACTTAATCAAAAGAGCTGTTAATATCAGAGATCATTTAGTTGAAAATCCTAAAGATTTACACTCTAAAAGAGGTTTAACTATCATTGAATCTAGA
>CAYFRZ010000095.1:0-6228 GCA_964345675.1 uncultured Methanobrevibacter sp. | reverse complement strand
AATTTCTTTTTTTTATTTTTGAGTGTCTGCCGAATGTAAATTAATTTATGTAAAATATTTCCTTATTATAATACATTTTTTTAATTAATTTTTAAGGAATAATTTTATTTGGTTATTTTGTTTAATAATTGGAGGATATGGTTAAAAAAATCTTTTTTTGTTCAAAATTTCAATAACTATTTAAATAACTAATTTTAGATACTTATGTACATATTGTAATAATTTTTATAAATGGGGAATTAAAATGAAAATTGAATACAATAAAAATACAATGTATCCTCCTTTAATTGAGGATTTGGTAAATGAATTGTTAAAAGACGATTTTGTACATTTTAAGATTTTATGTGCAAATGAGGTTCATCACTTTAATAAAGAAGATAATTCAATCATTAACTTTGAGGCTACTTATGTGAAAGAAACCTGTGATAATGGAGATATATTATATATAGCATATCCTGATATTTTCAGAGTTAAATTATATAGGGATGCATCTCAATATATCAAAGATAAAGAAAAAGTTGATGCTTTTAACGATGTTGATTGGACTGGAAATAGAATTATATTCTAGTCTTACTTTTTTTATTTTTTTTATTTCTTTCATTATTCTATTTTTTTTTACATTTTATCACTATATTTATAAATAATTTTGAACATATATTATTATACTGTTAATCTATAATTTATGGTGTTTGAATGAGTGAGGATATTAAAAAAACCATTAATGAATTACATATTTACGAAAAGAAACTTTTAAAAGAATTGGAAGTTGATGCGCATGCAACCCCTGATGAAATAGCTGAAAAAACTTGTATGGATATTAAATCAGTTATGAGTGCAGCAGGATCTCTTGCTTCAAAAGAAATTATTGAAGTGGAAAAACATGTTGAAGAAGAAATTTCTTTATCTGATGTGGGTGTGGATTTTGCTAAAAATAAACTTCCTGAACGTAGGATTCTTGATGTTTTAGCTGAAAAAAAAGAAATACACATGAAAGATTTGGCTAATGTTTCAGGCATTGATAAAAAAGAATCTAACATTGCTATTGGTTGGTTACGTCGTAAGAATTGGGCTCAAATTGATAAAGGAATTGTTAAAGTAACTGATAGTGGTGTTGCATTTAAAGATAAATTGGGCGATGATGAAGAATTATTGAATATTTTATCTGAAACTAAAAATGTTATTAAAGAAAAATTGACCGGCGATTTAATCGATGGTTTTAAAAAATTAAATGATAGAAAAAATATCTTAAATATTAAAAAGAATACCTCACATTCTTTTAAACTTTTAGATAAGGGTGAAGCAATACTTAAAAAAGGTTTCACTATTCAGGAACAGGCTACTCAATTAACACACCAACAATTAAAAGATGGTGAATGGAAAAACTTACAATATCGTCCTTATGATATTACTGCAGAAGCGCCAGTTGTTTTTGCAGGTAAAAAACATCCATTAAGGGTTATTATTGATGAAATTAGGGAAATTTTCTTAAATATGGGATTTTCTGAAGATAATGGACAATATGTGGAATCAGCATTTTGGAACTTTGATTCTCTTTTCCAACCACAAGATCATGCAGCTCGTGAAATGCAAGATACATTCTACTTAAAAAATCCTTTAACTTGTGATTTGCCTGATATGGATTTAGTGAAACGTACAGCTGAAACTCATGAAACTGGTGCAGATACTGGTTCAATCGGTTGGCAATATGATTGGAGTGAAGATATTGCAGGTCAAAGTGTTTTAAGAACTCACACAACTGGAATTTCCACTAAACATTTATTTGAACATGAACCTCCAATTAAAATGTTTTCCGTTGGAAGGGTTTTTAGAAGAGAAACTTTTGATTATAAACATTTACCTGAGTTCCACCAAGTTGAAGGGCTTGTATGTGATAAGGGAATTAGTTTTCAAAATCTCCTTGGAACTTTAAAAGAGTTTTATAAAAAATTAGGTTTTGAAGTAAGATTCAGACCTGCTTACTTCCCGTATACTTATTTATCTACAGAAACTGAAATTTATTTGGAAGAAAAGGAAAGTTGGATTGAACTTGGAGGTGCTGGAATGTTCAGACCAGAAGTGTTGAAACCTTTAGGAATCAACCAACCTGCTCTTGCTTTCGGTTTAGGTATTGAAAGACTTGCTATGATTAGGTATGATGTAGAAGACATTCGTATGCTTTATAAAAGTGATATTAAATGGCTTCGTGAATTGCCTCTTGATAGGGGAGTTGAATTATAATGTCTATCAAACTAGTTTCTTGGAATGTTAATGGAATTAGGGCAATCTCAAAAAAAGAAGAGTTTTGGGATTGGTTTGATAATATTGATGCAGATATTATTAACTTTCAAGAAGTAAGATCTACACAAGAACAGATTCCAAAGAAATTAGTTAATGTTAATGGATTTCACCAAGTATTTAATGAAGCAGAAAAGAAAGGGTATAGTGGTGTTGGAACTTATTCCAAAATTGAACCTTTGGATGTTGTTAAAGGTTTAGGTATTGAAGAACTTGATCGTGAAGGAAGGGTTTTAAGAATTGAGTATCCTGACTTTATTTTATATAATATTTACTTCCCAAATAGTGGTATGGGTGCTAAAAGACTTGATTTTAAAGTTGAGTTCTGTAATGCACTTTTAGAACAAATTGTTGATTTGAAAAATCAAGGTAAAAATATTGTTATTACTGGGGATTATAATATTGCTCACAATCCAATTGATGTTTACAACCCTAAAAACTGTGAAGGAAAATCAGGTTTTTTGCCTGAAGAACGTAAATGGTTAGATGAACTTGAAAAATCAGGTTTTGTTGATACTTTTAGAATGTTTGATGAAAGTGAAAACAACTTTACTTGGTGGAGTTATAGGACTCGTGCACGTGAGAGAAATGCTGGTTGGAGACTTGATTATTTCTATGTAAATGAAGAAATAAAATATAATGTAAAATCAGCTAAAATATTAAATGATGTTTTTGGTTCAGATCATTGTCCTGTAACCTTAGAGCTGGATTTTTAAAAAAGTTTTAATTAAATTGGTGATTATAATATTGTATTTACATCACCAATGTCATCAATAATTGTAATATTCAGTTTATTTTTTTTAATATATTCGCGATCTTCTTCTGTAACATCGGAATTCACTAGAATTGCACTCATTCCGGCATTAACTGCACCTAATCCATCTTCTTTTAATTTATTACCAATCATAACAGATTTTTCAGGATTTCCGTTCATTTTTCTAAGTGCAACATCATATATTAATTTGTCTGGTTTGTCCTTACCTACTTCTTCGGAAGTAATTACTGCATCGAAAAAGGAATAAACATTAAGTCTAACAAGTTTTTCCCATTGTTTAATAGTAATACCATTTGAAATAACTGCTAGACGATATCCTTTACTTTTAAGATAAATTAATGTGTCAATAGTCTCTGCATAGGGTCTTAAAAGTGCCATTTTAACATTGTGGTATGTAACCATTCCGAGTGCTACAAGCATTGGATCTTCATGACCTAATACAACTTGGCTTAATATGTTAAAATGTTTAGTATAATTGGATCCTTTTTCACGGATAATTGTTTTTAAAACCCCATATGCTTCATCTTTATCTAAAGGTAAACCATTATCTACCATTAGTCCTATAGCTGTTTTTCTAGCGGTTTCAGCAAAATTTGAAGTATCGAGTAATGTCCCATCTATATCAAAAAAAACTACACGATCGTTGTCACTGTTAATCATATGTTGATTATTATAATTTTATGAATATTTAAATTTTTTTAGAAGAATGCATCTAGACTTTGTTGAACTTCACCTTTTGCCATGTCTTCCAGGTCTCTTTTTGTATATCCGAATGAATACATGATTCTTTCAATGGCTGGAATTAACTGATTGTTGATATAATAATCTTTGTCATATATATGGCCATCACTATATTCATAAGGAACTGCACGTTGACTAATTGATCCTTTTCCTTTAACAATTATATATTGGATAATGGTTCCACGTGATACTTTAATTCCATGTTCTTCAATTTTCCTTGCAGCTATTACATGAGGTCCAACTTGTTTATATTGGTCAAGCGGTTTAGTGATTTGTGTGTGGATAATCATTTCTTTTTTGTCCACATCACCTTTTTTAATCTTTTTCAAGACTTTTTTAACTTCTCTTATAGCTTTATCCGAATCTCCTTCTTTTAAAATAGCCATTAAAACAGCTTCTTGTGTTTTTTTTACAATGGGTGCCCAATCTCTTCTAACTAATTCTAATCCTTTAGCTATAATTTCACCATCTTCGATTACAGCATATCTTTTTTTACTTACAAAAAATCCTCTTCTATAAAATCCTTCGTATTCGAGTTCCATACTCTCTGGAAGAGTTGAATTAAGATATTTTAGAAATATTTGAGCTTGTGATTTGATTTCTGCTTCAAGTTCTAACTGTTCTTTTGTCTCACCAACCAATTCTGACACCTATTTTAAATTTTGATTTAGCTTATTAATAATATTTTTCTAATTCAATTTTTTAAAATTGCATTGGTTTTTGTCACTTAAAATAGAATTATTGATATCAATGGAACTTTAAATTAGTTTTCAAATGCTCTATGGTATTTTTTATATATTTTACGGAATATAATATCTGTGAGGTTTGATACAATGAAAAAAAGATTGATTTCAAGTTATGATGAGATAAATGATACATTTGTTGGAAAAGTTGATGGTGAAAATGGCTTTTGTGCTGATTTTGATATTTCGGATGGGATATTTCTTGGAATTGACAAAAACAATTGTCCAAATTCAATATATGTTTCTAATGCATCTAGTGTGCTGAATGTTTCAAAACAAACTTTAGAAAATTCAAATGTTAAAATAAACATTAGTTGTGATTCATTATGTTTGTATTTTTCAATGTTTGTTGGGAATTTACACATTTGTTCTATTAGATGTAAAAATATATTTGAAATTCCACTCATTGACTTTGAAATGGATAGTAACTATTAATGTTGCTATCTATTAAATTTTAAATATTACAATAAATAATATTTATATTAATGGAGATGATATCATGGATAATCCAAAAATAAATGTCAACTCAGTAGATGAAATTGTAATTGTTGTTCCTGAAGGTGTTGACAAGGACGAGTTAGTAATTGATTTAGATGAATTAGGTATTGATATTGAACAATTAAGTGATGAAGTCAATATTGTAATTCAAGTTGAAGGTGCTGATGAGTTGGAAGGGGATTTTATCGATGATGATTATGTAGTGGAACCAAATGAATGGTATTTTGATGATGATCCTTATGGTATTGTATATTATGAATTTCCAGAAGAAGATTGATGGGTGGACTTAATGGATAAAGATATTCCATATTATGTTTTAGATGAAGAAGGCAATGTTAGTTCAAATACTGAACCGTATATTGATGATGGTGATTTGAAAGAATTATTATTGTCTATTTTAGGTGATGAAGTTCCTCAAGAGGATATTCAAAAGATTTTAGATGCATCATCTGATGGGGAACTCACTGAAGACGAATTTGATAAATTGGTCGATGAATTTATTTTAAAAAATAAGAAATAAAATCACTATTTTTGGCCTTAAAAATAGAACATTTATATATTATGATGAAGTAATATTTTATTATCATTATTCGATAAGGCTCTTTTTTGCTCTCAAAATTAATTTATCATTATTCTTGCCGATAAGTTAATAGAAAAGAGACTTACTGACAGCGATTATTATTTATATAATTATATTTATTAGGTGAAATAATGGCAATTTCTCAAGGAAAATCAACAAGGAGTCCTTCCGGTGCAAGGAATGTTGCAAATCGTGGAAAAAGAAAATCTGAATTAGGAAGAGACCCAGCAGAAACTAGATTAGATGAAAAAAGATTAAGAAAAATCAGAACTCGTGGTGGAAACGAAAAACTTAGATTAGCTACTGGTAACAAAATAAATGTTACTGATGCTGATGGTAACGCTAAAGTTTTAGATATTCTCAATGTAGTGGAAAACTCTGCTAACCCTAACTATGCAAGAAGAAACATCATTACCAAAGGTGCAATCGTAGAAACTTCTGAAGGTAATGCTAAAGTAACATCTAGACCTGGTCAAGATGGTGTTATTAACGGAATTTTAATTTAAAGATTATTCTTTAAATTTCTCTTTTTTTTTTTAAATTGGTCACTTTCAAAAACTTGTGTGATAACTAATTTTTTGATTAATCTATTCATT
>CAYFRZ010000094.1:0-6289 GCA_964345675.1 uncultured Methanobrevibacter sp. | reverse complement strand
AAAGAGTTATTAAAAAATTTTTTGCAAAAATCAAATAGGATTTCTACAAAGCCAAATGTTTTTTAAATTTTAGGTTCTAATTTTTTAATAAATATTCCCATAAAAATTACAATTGATGGGAAAAATAATCCGTAGATTATAAACAATAAACTTGGGGGTAATATGTCACCCATAACTGTTGAACTTGCCATTAGCATTACTAAACTGATCACTGGTGTTAAAATTGCAATAAATGTGTAAATTAATATAAATGAATTTAATTTTTGTGAATATTCCTTTAATTTAATTTGCATATCAAAAGAAATATCTTTGGCTATTATGTCTAAACTGTTAGATAAATTACCACCCACTCTTAGTGTACTAATAATTTGATGTATTGCTCTTGTGAGTCCTTCTGATTTAATTCTATCCGACATTTCAATTAAAGAGTCTTCTGTTGTTTTACCGAATTTAATTTCTTCTAAAATTCTATTGAACTCTTGTGAAATGGATCCGTAATTTGCATTTTTAATTGTTCTTAATGTGTCATGCAGTCCCTTCCCTGATTTCAATTCAATACTCATATGTCTTAATGCATAAGGCAGCTCTTGATTAATATCTGAATAATTTCTTTGTTTTTGAATTTGGGGATAATAGAACACAAATATGTATATCATTAAAATTAATACAAAATACATTCCAGATATCTCTACATTTATAAATAATCCTATTAATAGAAAAATTAAAAAAATTAATCCAATTATTGTTTTGTTTGTTAAATAAGGGATTAGTAATGATCTAATTCTGTCAATGAAGTTGTCTTCTTTATTAGTTAATTTCTTATCTTCTTGTAAATTTAATTTTTGAGCTATTATGGAGTTATTTTCATGTGTTTTTTCTATTTTAATTTGTTTTAATGATAAATTTTTAAAAAAAGTAATCAGAGAAAGTGTTAGGCCTCCAATTGTTATGAAAAATTCTTTTAGAATATCAATCACCTATTTAAACAATTTTATTTAAAACTTTTTCAGGATTTTTATAATATGATTCTAAAATTTTATTAACGTCTTCAACAGATCGAATATTGTAATTCAGCATATATTTTAAAACCAATTCTCTTTTTTCAATTTCATTATATAATTCATTAATTGATTTTCCACTTAAATTTGCAATTTGTGATATTGTTTTACTGCTTATGCTTATATTGTCTATAGTGTCTGTTTCGGGGTTCCATTGAAATATTTTATTTAACTGAACTACTCCTTCTTCAATTCCAACTACTTCTGCTACTTCACTAATTCTTCTATAAGATACTCCTGAGGATGTGTAAATTCTATTTTGCATTATGATGAAATCAATAGCTTGAATCATTATTTTTGGTACTGACATGGGTTCGTTGGTTAATCTAGTTATTGTTTCCCTTGCATCATTTGAATGTAGAGTTCCAAATCCTGAATGTCCTGTATTTAATGCTGTAAATAGTGTAATTGCTTCTTCAGCTCTTACTTCTCCAACTATTATTCTGTCTGGACGTTGCCTTAGGGAATTTTTAACTAAATCATTCATTGTTAATTCACCTTTATTTTCAACATTTGCAGGTCTTGTTTCCATTCTAATAACATGTTCGTGAGGTATTTGGAGTTCTAAAGTATCTTCAATAGTGATTATTCTTTCTTTTGGGTTGATGAAGGCTGAAAGAGCATTGAGTGTTGTTGTTTTTCCAGAACTTGTTCCGCCGGATATAATTGCATTTGCTGATTTGACTCCTAATCCATCAAAACATAACCAAAAAAATGCTGCAAGTTCAACAGATAATGTTTTTGATTTTATTAAATCAATTATTGTAAATGGGTCTTTTCTAAATTTTCTTATTGTAATTGATGGGCCATTGGCAGATATAGGGGGTATTGTGGCATTTATTCTTGATCCATCAATTAATCTTCCATCTAAAATTGGAGATTCCTGGTCAATTCGTCTATTAATTTGTCTTGCAATTGTATCTATTAAATCAATCAATTTTTGTTCTTCTTTAAATACTATATTTGTTTTCATCATTCCATATTCTCGATGATAAACAAATACGGGTTTATTTATTCCAATTATCATAATTTCTTCTAAGTCATCATCTTGAATTAATGAATCTATCTCTCCATATCCAACAATATCTCTGAGTAACTTCCTCGATAAGTTATCTAAATATTCATTTGAGGTGTTATTATTCTGTTGGTTTTCACTTATTCTTTCGAATAAAAAGTTCTTTATGTTATTTAATAACTTTTTATCATTTGCTTGAAAGTTTTCTCCAGTGGATATAGCTAAATCGACTAGATTTTCCCTAATTTCTCCAAGTAATATTTTTTCCTCACGAGTATAATCTTGTTTAATGATGTTGTATTGTGGTATTATATCATTATTGCTCATATTTTCACCAATGGCGATTTTTAATTACAATTAGAAATTAGTAATACTAATTTATATAGTTTTTATTACTTTTAACATCACAATTCTTATAAAAAAGCAATAATAAAACATTAATAATAGGTGTTTTGTATGATTGATTTAGATGAACAAATTAAAGCATTGGATTATTGTGAAAACTGTAATGATATTCAAATAAAGAAATTTAGTCCTTTAAGTGAATTAATTGATTTCAATGAAATTGATGGGAAGTATATGAAGTGTGATTGTGGAAAAAGACCACTTGATATTGTAATGAGTCATATTTTAATAATAATGATTGAATGCAAAATTGTTCCTGAAAATGCATCATTAAGACATAATTCTCCAGTCCCCTTATCTAATTTTTATTATAGCAGTTTAAATCCTCAATTCATTGGCGAGGATACTTTAATATTGATTCATCCAGATTTCACATCTGAAGTTGCTTTAAGATTATTTAAAGAAGTTCCTGAAGTGCGATGTGTTTTAAAAGGAAGTCCTCAAAGTCATATTGGACAATTTGATAAGGATTCTCAAATTAATCACTTTGAAATACTTGTAGGTGATGATGAACAGATTAATGTAATGAGAACCTTGCTTGATGATAAAATAGTTTTAGTAAAAAATCAATCTAAGCATCATATAGAAGTAGCAATGACTACAGAAGAAAAATTATTGAGATTACATAATTATCTTGAGAACAATGAAGTTAATAAGGGCATAGCTATTGATGGGATGTGTGGTCTGGGAGCATTAGGAATATATTTGAGTAAATATGGATTTGAAAAAGTGATTTTCAATGATATAAATCCGGAAATGATTGAAAACTTAAGAAAAAATTTAAATATTAATGGCATTTATAATGGATTTGAAATATTTAATGAATCATTTGAAGATTTAAATATTGAACATGCAGATTTATGTGTAATTGATGCATTTCCGGGTGTGGATACTTCAGAAATCATAAAAAAAGCAGAAAGAATATCAGATAATGTGGTAATTATCTAGTTATTAAATAAACATTTTCATATAAATCACAATGGCTGGAATTATTAAAACACCCATTAAATGAGATTTTCCAATACCAATATAATGAGGTAACATTCCTAATGCTATTGAAGTAATGAGTGCAACCGTCATATAAATAAATGGTGCTTTGTAATAGAAAATAAACATATATAACATCATAATTTGGAGTATTATGACTCCAATCGATAATTTTTTATAATTTACCATTCTCATTAATCTAGAAAACGAATCTCCTAATTTTAGAGATAATACAAGTGAAATAGATACTGCAAGTAATGATGCAAAAATAAAGATTATTAAATGGTTAATGTTCATTTCTGAAATCAAATAGGACATATATACTGCAATCCCACTTCTAGGATTTCCAATAATGTAAATTGCTATTAAAGAAAACAAACAATCAGAAATGTTAAGTCCTGATGTTGCAAGCAGAAAATTAACTGTATCTTCCTCATTATTATCATTGGCTCCACTAACTGCTTGAGCTATCACTGTTCCTTGTGCAGGTCCGAATCCTGGAAGAAAACCCAAAATAGCTCCGGTTATTCCTCCGGCGAAAATACTTTTAAATTTGTTATAATCAATATTTAGCTCATAAAATGGGTTTTGATGAGGAAGTGTCGATGAGTCATTTAAACTGAATAATATTGTACTTATTCCAAAAAGACCTGAAAATGCGCACATTAATGTAACTCCTGAAGTTATTGGGCTCTGGAATAATGTCCATCCTAGAATTCCTGATAATGTGAATAGAAGTAGGGACCATAAAAAATCCCTAAAATTCGCTGTTAAATTATAAGTTAAATAAATTGATGCAATAATGAGTATTATCCATGTGTATGTCTTTAATGTGTTGTGTAGTAAAGGTAATGCTATTGAAAAAATTGGGAGCATTGAAATTGTAACAAGTATTGCTCCAAAACCTCCTACTGATACTATTCTTATTACTTCTTTTGATCTTCCTTCTAAAACCATTCTATGTCCTGGAAGTATTGATGTTGCAGTTCCCTCCTGCGGAACTCCTAGTAGCATGGAGGGTATAAATTCGATTAATGCATGTGCAATTGACATGGAAACCATTAATACACATAGAAATTCTGGTGAAACTTGTGTTAGTAGCAATCCTGATGATGCAAATAATATTGCTCCAGCAGTGTTAACATGTATTCCAGGGATAAGTCCTGTTGTTGTTCCGATTAATATACCTATAAAACAAGCAATAACTAATTCTATCATATCTATCAATTAATCAAACTATGATTTAAACTTTGTTTAAGCAAATAATTAATATTATTGCCTTTTTTTAATATTGAAATTGTTTTAATTAATTGCTTTAAATACGTTGAATCTGAATTTTATGCTTTAAAATTAATCATGATAAGAAGTAGTAATAGTATAGTGATGATTATTTAGAATATGTATTTGTTATTAGAATTGATTTCTATTAAATTCTAATGATTTTAAAGAAATTTTGGATAATAAATTAAGCAAATCTTCTCGGGAGATATCTAATTGCTCACAAATCATATTGTCCCATTCTTTTTCTTTTTGAATTAAAAATTCTGCGGTTTCAATACCTTTTGGTGTTAATTTTATTTTATATGCTCTTTTGTTATTCGCATCTATTTTTCTTTTAATCAATCCTTTATCTTCAAAATCTTTAAAAGCTCTTGAAACTCCACTTCTATCCATTAAACAGGCTTTAGCGATATCTGATTGTGTGGATCCCATTTCATAATATAAAAACATTAACATATAATATTGGCTTGGTAAAATATCAGTTTCGTTTTTAATGTGTTTATTTATGTAAAAATCATGGGTTTTATTTAATGTAATTAAATGATTTGTGAGAAATGGTGAATTTTTAATTATATTGTCATATTCAATCATAGTTTTCTCCTAATGATTATTTAATTATATTATATAGTTAATATTTAAATAGTATTTATAACAAAGTATACACACAAATATATTTGTGGTGGGTATCATGAATAAAAGACGGATTATAATTATTCTGGTTATTATTAGTGTTTGTTTTATGTTGGCGGGACCCACATTTGCAAAAGAAAAAGTTAAAGTTAAAATAACTTCGGATGTTTCTTATTTTAATAAGGGAGTTATTTTGATAAGTCTTGTTGATGGTCAGGGTAAAGATATTGAAAGTAATGGAACAATTCATTATAATATCACTGATGAATTTGGTAATTATAAATGGGGTTATAAATCATATGATGGTGAACTTAGATTAAAGTATCCTGTGGGCAAATATAAAGTTGAGGTTAAATTTGACGGTGATTCTAATTATAAATCTGCTAACAAAACAAAATTAGTTACAGTAAAAACTGTGAACTTTAATCCCTATACTTATTATGAAAACAATAATTGGGGTTTAAATCAAGAAATAGATGATTATATTGAATATAATTATTGGGATGAAGATATTTATGATGATCCTGCCACTTATGATGGCGAAGGACCTTGAATTTTTTAATAAAAAAAGAGATAATTGGTGTTTAATTGAGGTTAAAAACACCAAATTATTTTTTGGAATTTTTGGCAGATTAAATTCCATGGTATTAAATTAGAAAATTGTGTAAAGCTAATTTAATACTAAAAGATATGTATTTTGGAGATTGCATTATTATTTGACTAATAATGTTTTTAAGTGATATATTTAGGTGTTCCTAATATATGTCACTTGTATTAATGTTATTTTTCATGATATATAAAGCTTTGTATTTTTTTAGGCATACCTAAATTTTTGCTTATTACTTATAATATGGGAAAATAAAAGTATATATAACTATTGTTATTTTTTCATATTTATATTTTATTTTTTTAG
>CAYFRZ010000093.1:0-6945 GCA_964345675.1 uncultured Methanobrevibacter sp. | reverse complement strand
ATGAGATCTGATTTGTTCCTTTCTTAGGAGGTAAATGTTTTGTTGTGAAACCATTGTACCAGAGGCATTTCAGATCTCTTTTTTTAAGTTAAGTTAACAGAGCAACGAATAAAAAATGGAGAAATTAATATGTTAGAAAGAAAAAAAAAACGTACAGCTCGAGTTGGAGTTTTTGGAGTAGCTCATCAAGTTTATTGGAATCAATTTGAGGGTCTTCAAGAAAAATTGATGGGATACCATGAGGATTTAAAAAAACTCATAGGAAATAATGAGGTTGAAATTATCGATTATGGGATGGTAGATAACAATAAGAAAGCATTTCAAGTATTAAAAAAAATGCAAGGTGGTGAACTGGACATTGTTTTTTGTAACATGCTTACATATGCAACTTCTTCTGTGTTTGCTCCGATTATCAGAGATTTAAATATACCTATTATATTAATCGCACTTCAACCTTTAAAAAGATTAGACACTGGAGAACGAAATACGAGAGCACAATTGGAAAATGATAATATTTGTGCAGTTCCAGAATTTATCAATAATGCGAAAAGATTTGGAAAAGAAATTCAAGATGTTATTATTGGTACTTTATTTGATGACGATTGTGCAAAAGAAGAAATTTTTAAATGGTGTGAAATAGCCAAGGTTCTCCATGATTTTAAAGGTGCTCGTTTTGGATTAATGGGACATGTTTTGGAGTCTATGTATGATATGCATTCAGATCCTACAATGGTATCATCTGCTTTTGGTATTCATGTTCCTCTTTTGGAAATTGATAATATTATTAAGATATATAGTGATGTCAATGAGGAAGAAATAAATAATAGAAAAAAGGTTATTTTAGAATACTTTGATACGCCTGAGCCAAAATCCGATCCAATCACAGAAAAACTATCTAAAAAAGACTTATACAATGCGGCAAGAGCTTCAGTTGCCTTGGATAAATTTGTTGAAGAAAATGAGCTTACAGGATTTGCCTATTATTATAACGGAATGCCTGACAGTATAGAAAGAGAAGCAGTAAGTTCTTTCATTGTAGGAAACTCATTGTTAAACGCACAAGGAGTTCCTATGTGTGGGGAATATGATATTAAAACCTGTATTGCCATGTTTATAATGGATCGTTTAAATATAGGAGGAAGCTTTGCAGAGTTTCACCCATTTGATTTTGTAGACGATTTTATATACGTCGGACATGATGGGCCTCATCATATAGCGATAGCTGAGGGAAAACCCCTGTTAAGAAGCCTGAAAAAATACCATGGGAAGCCAGGAGGAGGTGCATCAGTAGAATTTAAGATTAAAGAAGGACCTATTACGATGCTAAGTATTACAGAAACTTTCAACGGAAAATTCAAATTTATTATCGGAGAAGGATTCTCAAAAGCTGGAGAAATCCCACCAACAGGAAATACCAATACTAGAGGTTTTTTTGAACCAACAACAAAAGAATTTATTAAAAAATGGGTAATGAGCGGACCGACACACCATTTTTCACTTGGAATAGGACATCACGCAGATGTTATTGGGAAAATAGCAAAATGCCTGGGTATTGAATATGAAATCATAGGCAATGAATTATGAAGTAGCTATCAAAAGCTATCAATGAGAAATTACAATTGTAAAAAATGAATCGTGATACCCGTGAATAATATCTGTGATTAAAGAAAGAATGTTATTAGACTAAATTATTAAAGAAGGAGAAAAAATATGAAAAAGAAATTTTTAGCAATCTTAACTGTAATAGCATTAACCATAGGATTTTCTGCAGTAGGATGCTCTACTAAAGAGCCAAAACAGACTATAAATCAAGAAACTGGGACTGTTTTAGAAAGCAAAGCAAAAGAATCAAAAGAATCGGATGAAACGTCAACACATTCAGCGGAGCCATTTAATTTGGGACTTGCTAATATCAATGAAAAAGGAGCGTTTGGGAAATTAGTTAAATATGGATTTGAGGAAGCAACAGCGAAACGTGGGTGGATACTTAGTTATGTAGATAATAATAGTGATGGACAAACAGCAGTGTCAAATGCACAACTTCTAGTTAATAAAGGGGTAGATTTTGTAGTTGATATGAATGTTGATGCGTCTGTTGGACAAACTATAATGGATATTTTTAACAAAGCTGAGATTCCTGTTATAGCCGTAGATATACAACTCCCTGGTGCACCGTTTTTTGGAATTAATAATGCAGAACTAGGCTATAAAAATGGTGAATATGCTGCAAATTACATAAAAGAAAACTGGGATGGACAAGTAGATTATGTCGTACTTATTACACAGATTGCCTCAGGCGAGGAAGTTCAAGAAAGAGTTCGGCGTTCGGTTGATGGTTTGAAAGATTCAGATATAGAAATAGGTGAGGTTATTGAGCTTGAGGGAGAAAATGATGCGGGAATAGCACAAAGGCGCTTTAGTGATTTTCTAACTTCACATCCTGAAACAGAGAAAATTGCGGTATTTACTATCAATGAAAACACTGCACAAGGAGCATATGCAGCAGCTACAACAGCTAATCGCGAATGGGACGTAAGATTATTCTCGGCAAATTGTGGTACACAGTTTGTTGAACCATTATATGAATCACAGGGAGAACAAAGTTGGATTAGTACGGTTGCAAATTTTCCTGAATTTTATGGCGAACAAGTTTGCTCACTAATTGATTCCTATCTTGCAGGAAAATCTTTAGAAGATGTATATTCTTGTGATTTAGAAGTTATCGATTGGGGAAATATTGAAGAGTTCTATCCTGAAGATAATCTACCATGGAATAATTTTAAATAGGATTTGGCTTAAAGTTTCAATATAAATACAAATTAGTTTCTATTCAGTAGAGGGGGTTTTTAATCCTCTTTTACTGAATAATAAATCAGGACATACACAAGGAGGAAAAAATTGACTCAGAATTACTATTACTCTAAATCGGATCATAAAATTACGAAAAAAGTAGTAATGGAAACTAAAGACATATCGAAACTATTTCCTGGAGTAAAAGCTTTAAATAAGGTAAGCATACAAATACATGAAGGAGAAGTAGTTGCATTGTTAGGAGAAAATGGTGCGGGAAAATCTACTTTAATTAAAATTCTATCAGGAATTTATCAAGCAGATGGAGGAAAGGTTTTTTTAAACGATGATGAAGTAAATTTTTCAATACCATTGGAGGCAATTAATGCAGGAATTGGGGTGATTCATCAGGAATTAAATTATGTTCCGAGTATATCAATTGCAGAGAATATTTTTATGGACGCCATACCAACAAAGCACGGTATTGTTGATTATAAAAAAATGTATACAGAATCTAGTAAAATTTTAAATCTGGTGGGACTTAATTTAGACTCATCCATGATAATAGAAAATTGTTCTGTTGCAGAAAAACAATTGATTGAAATTGCTAAGGTTATGTCAAATAACATCAAAGTGTTAATTTTGGACGAACCAACTTCCTCATTAAATGATGTGGAAATAAAATATCTATTTGAATTAATTCATAAAACAGCATCCTTGGGTACATCAATAATATATATTTCACATAAGTTAGATGAACTATTTGAAGTTGCAGATCGAGTAATTGTAATGCGTGATGGATGTGTTACTGGAGAGTTTTTGACGGAAGAAACAACAAAAGATACATTAATATCTAGAATGATAGGCAAAGATATAAGTACGATGTATTCAAAGGAATACATGAAGAGCCTAGATACTGTACTTCAAATAGAAAAATTGAGAACAGCTAGGTTAAAAGACGTGAGCTTTGAAGCAAAAAAGGGCGAAATTTTTGGGATTTATGGATTAATGGGTTCTGGACATCAAGAAGTAGGTTCTTCAATTTTTGGTCAGAATAATCTTAAAGGCGGTACCATTCGAATTAATGGCAAGAAAGTAATAATTAAAGAACCAACGGATGCAATTAACAATGGAATGGCATATGTTCCAGCAGAACGTAAAAGTCAGGGGCTGGTTTTAAATCAATCAGTGGCGGTAAATATTATGTCTGCATATTATTCTAAAAAGAGAAAGTTCCTTGTAAATAAAAAATTAGATTCCTCTATATCCAAAAGATGGATTAATAAATTAAAAATAAAGACACCTTCAGAAAATATTAAAATAGAGTCTCTTTCTGGTGGAAACCAGCAAAAAGTTGTTTTGTCAAAGTGGCTGGAATTAGAACCAGATATATTAATTTTGAATGAGCCGACTCGCGGGATTGACGTAGGTGCAAAAACAGAAATATATGAGATATTAAATAGATTATGCATAGAAGGAAAATGTATTATCATGATTACGTCTGAAATGCCAGAACTCTTATCTATGTCAGATAGGATTATGGTTATGTTTGAAGGGAAAGTATCTGCTATTTTAGATGCTCGTAACACAACGCAAGAACAAGTCGTTAAATTAGCAATTGGAGGATAAGAGTATGAGTGCAGATAAAACAAATAAAAACGTTTTTAAGGGACTGGGAGAATTCTCAACATTGGTAACGGTGATTGGTGCGTTAGTAATATTAATTATATTTTTTACGGTATCCTCACCATACTTTTTTACACTTAATAATTTTATGAATATTGGCCTTTATGCTGCAATCGTTGGATGTATCTCATGTAGTGTAACTTTTATAAATATTTCTGGAATGATTGATCTTTCAGTTGGTTCACAAATTGCACTGGTTGGAATGGTGTCAGCTATAACAGCCAGAGCAGGTGCACATTGGACTGTAGTATGCATTATTTCGTTACTTACTGGAATGGCCTGCGGAATGATTAACGGTTTTTTTATTACAATATTGAAACTAAATCCATTTATAACAACAATAGCAACCATGCAAACTTTAAGAGGAGTTTCATTTTTAATTTCTGATGGACAAAGCCTTCCTATTTCAAACAGTTCTTTTAATTTTATTGGAAGAGGTTATATAAACGGCATACCATTATCACTTATTATTATGGTTTTATTTTATGTCATTTTTCATATTATATCTAAATATACTGTTTTTGGAAGAAAAATATATATGATTGGGGGGAATGCACAAGCTAGTTTCCTTTCGGGAATTAAAGTAAATAAACTTAAATTTCAGCTCTATTTATTGAATGGGTTTATGGCAGGAGTTGCAGGTATTTTACTAGCGTCTCAAACGGGATCTGGAATGCCAAATGCAGCATTAAACTATAACATGACTGCATTATCAGCAGTTATTCTAGGTGGAGCAGCTTTAACTGGAGGTAAGGGGACTATATTTGGAACATTTTTAGGGACTATGGTTTTAGCGGTTCTACAGAATGGTATGACAATGCTAAGCGTCGGAGCATATTGGCAGGATATTATCATTGGATGTGTATTAATACTATCAGTGTCTATTGATGCAATAAAGGGCGGTTCTTTAAAACGTAAAATATAGCCACCACAAATTGTTAATTTCAAAAAATGACTGAAATTGGTTAGACGAATGACTGTGAAATCAATTTTGTAAATAAAATACAATTAGTATTTCTTCTTTGTAAAGCAATTTTGCTGAGGCTGTCAAAATACATAACTTATTATCAGCAGTTTGGTTATATTACACTTAGTAATCGGATATTCGATTTAATACATGTGAACGTCAAAATATAAAATCAATCAAGAATACTGCCACTAATAATAGTTCGAAAAGATAATTATCAGATGAAATTCTATTTTTGAAACGATACATGCTTAATTTTTGTTTGCTTAAGTTATGTCTTCATGTTTGTGGGCAAATAAAACAATATCCGACGTAATTATCTTTGGATTTTTCTAGCTTTTCCTCTCTCTACTCTCAAGGTTACGATTCGGTGGTTGACAACAGGGACTTAAAATCATCGTATGGAGAAAAGCAATGTTTATTCATAGCTAGGATGATTCTAAATGATCTGGTATTTTTAATAGTGATGAAGTGAGTTCTCCTCTTGATTCTATTTCAGAAAGTTTAATTTAAGAGATAATTGATTTTTTGAAAATCAAAAACAAGTTGTCATTTCTTATAGATTAACTACTATTATGGCAATTGATAAAATTAATATTTGACAAAATGGCAAAACAGTTGAAAAAGGTAAGTCTGATAATTTGAGAGAAATAGATGAAATTTAAATTCAGCTTTGTAATGCTCAATATAGGCAAGTAATAAATTTTTAATGAAAAAAATTTAGAAAAACAAACTAGAAAACATCCTATATATGGGATGTTTTCTAGAAAATTAAAATTGACTATTTATTTGGTATTTATTTCTTATCATAATCATTTTTATAAGTTTTTGTTTTTTCGTTTTTATTTCAGATTTATTCATTTTTGTATTAAAAATAGATCATCAAAATTAAAGAGGTTCGTATGAAACACGAGATTTTCTTAATTTTAGAAACGGAAATTCAGAACACAGAAGACAATACTTAATTTAAGCCAATATCAGCGGCAATAAAGTAAATAATAGCTCAGAAATAGAAATCCATTTTTACAAAATTAGTCGAGAAAGTTTCACTTTAATTATATGTGATATAAGAGCACTTTTAATGTACAGTTGTGGAGCTAAACTTTCAAGTCTGATCTATGCTTTCTTGAAAAAAATATAGAAGAATTAATGTACATCATAGTAAGTCATGGGTATTACAATCATATACACGGTTATATGGTGCTTTAAATTATGCAATCGTTAAACTAGCCATTTTATCTTCGTCATGTTATTAATCAAAAGTATTTTTAAATTTCTAAAAAATAGATGTGTTATTAAATTAGAAAATGTCAATTTAGATAAAGAATATTCTTTAGTAAGTACTAGGTCCACCATGCTGGCAGTATATAAAATTCGGATGATGAAAACATGTATTTGTTACTTTTAAAGTGATCCTCTGTGGAGCTTTTTTCAATTAATAAATACATTTAAACCCTGTCTTTATGTTTTCAGGTTGAAAGTTAATGTTACAATAATAAAAA
>CAYFRZ010000092.1:0-6975 GCA_964345675.1 uncultured Methanobrevibacter sp. | reverse complement strand
TACTTAATTAGTGACAAAATATTTAAAAATAAATTCATTTCAACTTATTATTAAGGTGATTTGATGGTTAAAATTACTTCAGACTCAAAATATATGGAACTTTTAAATATGTATCCTTTGCTTAAAAGAGATTTATCTCAAAAAAACTGGAAATTCGAATTTTTAGTAACACCTATGGGAAAAATTTCGTTATGGGAATCTAATCTTGAGGAAGTAAGTAAACATGTTGAATTGAGTGTTGATGAGACAGTTTCTTTATTTCAAGGATTAATTGATTCTTACTAATTTTTCTTTTTTTTAATCTTTAAATTTAAATCTTATTTAATCTATATATTATATCATGTCATTATCTAAAAAGATGTTAAGGGATATAAAAGTCAATAAAACCCAATTTATTGCGATATTTCTCATGGCATTTTTAGGTATTTTTGCATACTGCGGTATTTGTGGCGAATATTATGGATTAGAACAAACTAGCGCAGGTTTTTATAATGAAACTAATCTTGCTGATGGTTGGATTTATAAAACTAATTTTGATAATGCTGATTTGGATAAAATAAATAATTTTACAACGCAATCAGAAAGACAATCTGTAATTTCGTCGGTTGGTGAATTTGATAATGATCCAGATATTACGCTGCATTTTGTTGAAAATAATCGGATTTCTAAATTTTATACCTCTCAGGGAAAAGATTTTGATATTAATGATGAATCTGGTGTTTGGTTGGATAAACGTTTTGCTGATGCAAAAGAGTTAAATATTGGGGATAATATTACTTTTAAATTCAATGGAAAAACTATTGAAAAAGAAATCAAAGGTATTGGTTATTCTCCGGAATATGTTTACGAATCATCAACAACATCAATCACTCCAAATTTTGAGGATGTGGGATTTGCATATTTATCATATAAATCATATCCTGACAATATTGAATTTAATAGATTGCTTGTTAAATATAATCAATCTGATGACTCTTTTAAAGAAAAACTTGATGATTCTATTAGTTATTTATCGTTTACAAAACAAGAAGATCATGTTAGTGTAGCACAGTTTAATGAGGAAATGGTGCAACATAAAATGATGGGTGATGTTTTTCCAATTCTTTTTATTTTAATTACATTTTTAACACTTTTAACAACAATGACAAGGATTGTAACATATCAAAGAACTCAAATTGGAATTTTAAAAGCAGTTGGTTTTAAAGACCGGACAATAATTTTACATTTCATATCTTATGGCTTTTTCCCAGTTTTAGCGGGTTCTATATTGGGTATTATTTCAGGGCCAATGGTTATCCCACCAATGTTTTATCCCTCAATGATGACTCGTTATACTTTGCCTGCGTGGAATTCTGGTTTTGATATGAGTTTTGTTTATATTGCAGTGGTACTTGTAGTATCTTCAGTTTTTGTCACATATTTGACTTGTAGACGTATTTCAAAAGAAAATCCTGCAAATACAATGAGGCCAAAGGCTCCTAATGTTTCTTCAAATAGCTTTTTTGAAAAATCAATCTTTTGGAAACATTTAAGTTTTAATTTCCGTTGGAACTGGAGGGATGCAAAAAGAAATAAATTTAGGGCATTAATGGCGATTATTGGTGTTATGGGTTGCGTGGCATTATTAATTGCAGCTTTTGGTATGAATGACAGTATGAATGATTTAAAAACTTGGGAATATGATGATATTAATCATTTTGAGTCAAAATTAGTGATTTCTAATAATGCATCTCAAGAAGAATTGTATTATGTAATTAATGGAACTAATGGTAGTTTTATAATGCAGATGCCTATTGAAATTAAATCGAACAATCAGGAAAACACGGGTGTGCTTTTAGTTTCAAACAATACTGACTTAATATCTTACACGGATAGTAATAAAAATCCAATTGAAATTAAAGAGGGGGATGTTTCAATTTCAACAAAAATGGCGCAAAAATTTAATTTAAGTATTGGTGATAAAATTAAATGGCATATTGTTGGAAGTGATGAATGGATTAAATCAGATATTGGTCAAATTCATGCAGAACCTATTTCACAAGGTTTAATAATGTCTCCAGATACTTTAGAAGATGAAGGTTTGAATTTCACGCCGACTGGTATTTTAACTGCAGAAAAATTTGGTGAAAATATTAATTCAATTAAATCAGTCACTACTCTCGAGGATATGGAAGAAAGTTGGACTGAAATGACTTCATCTGTTATGATGATGGTTTATGTTATAACTGTTGTTGCATGTCTTTTAGCTATTTTGGTTCTTTATAACTTGGGAATTTTATCATTCACTGAAATGGAAAGGGAAGTTGCAACTTTAAAGGTTCTAGGTTTTAAAACAAATTTCTTAAGAAGAGTGTTATTGACTCAGAACCTAATTTTTACAGCTATTGGCTTTATTTTGGGAATTCCCCTTGGATTCTATTTCATGACATTGATGATGGATGCTGCAGGTGAATCTTTGTATTATGTTCCAACATTAACTTTGGGAAATATAATCTTGTCTGCTGTAATAACATTTGCTATATCAATTGCAGTTAATTTAATGTTTTCGGATAAAATTAGAGATTTGAACATGGTTGAAGCTTTAAAAGATGTTGAATAAATAAAAAAAGTTCTTTAAAGAATAAAAATTCTTTAAAGATTAAGTTAAGCTTTCAAATCCTTTTGTTGCAAGTAATTTTGTAAATGATCCTTGTGGTTCCATCACGATATTTCCATTAGAATATTCTTTTAATGCTGTTTGAATCATTGTACTTTTTTTCACTGGATCTTTAGCCGTATTAGCAAGTGCTTTGGCTAGTACCATTACTGCATCGGATCTAGACATTGTTCCAGGAACATTTTCATTTCCGGCATATCCATTATACGCATCGTTTTGACGAATAATATCAGTTGCACTAAGGTTTGTTTCAGTACCATTTACTTTAAGTGGTCTGATTGAATCAATAATGCTGTCTATACCTTTATCATAAACAACAACCACTGCATCAGCATGCATTCCTGTACGGGCTTCAACAATTTCTTTTGCATTTTGCATACCTTCACTTAGTCCGTTCCATAGACAATCGTGAAGCATCATTGGTCCTTGAAGGTCTCCAGGTGCTGACTTTGTAGGGTGTGTCATTCCACCAGGGTATATTGGTGTATAATTTTTAAGTGAACCGTTTTCTAAACGGACCATGAATGCCATATCTACCCCACCGTTTGGTTGTTCGTATTTATCAGATGCTAATACTAATATATTCTTAGTTTCATGAGATAAGTCAGGAGTCATAAATAATGTGCCTGCAATAAACGCTACCAATCCTAAAAGAATTACAAGAAGGATGGCAATAATTAGTTTTTTGCTTCTTTTCATTAAATTCACAAACCTAAAATTAAATTTAGTATATTTATTTTCAATATAAGTTTAAAAATAAATTTTATATAATTATTATTTCTATTAAATTATATATATTTTAAGAATTATGTGGTGTTTTTTGTATTTTTTTTATTTATTTTTAAATTTCTTTTTTCGTGTAATATTTCATAAATTATAAGATGTATGTTTTAAAAACTTTTAAGCAGGTGATTTTATGGAAAATTCTTATGAGTGGAAAGGGATTAATGGTCAGATTGTAACATTTAAAAAGGAAGTTGGTGATGCTGAAAAAATTACTTATATTGGATCACCTGGTGTATGCACTCCTTTTGCTGAGTTATTGGCTTATTCTGTAAGAGATAAAGAAAATCATTTTATTCCTTTGGTAAATGTTGATGATTGTCATCAATTTGAATCTAAATCTTATGGTATGGTTCTAAATGAGGAAACTTCAGACCCTCATGATTCGGATGTTGTTGTTTTGTTGGGAGGATTATCAATGCCGAAATACAATTTAGGTACTGATGAATTAAATGATTTGATAAATGATATTTTAAAAAAAGATGGTCAAATTATTGGTGTTTGCTTTATGAATATGTTTGCTAAAGTTAATTGGTTAGATAAGTTTGACTTTGACTGTGTTATTGATGGGAATTTAATTGGTGTTGTTAAAAAATAACTTCACTTTTCTTTTTTTTAAAATAACATATCACAATATCATGATATGAAAACATTTAAATACCTAAACATATCATAATATGTAAATATATAATATGTGTGATGACTATGGAAAATAATAATCTTGAAAATAAGGAAGATTTGTGTGAAGTTTTTGATTCTCATGAAGATGTTGTAAATCGTGTAAAAGAGCGTATACCTAATGAAAATGAATTTACTGAACTATCTGAATTCTTTAAAATATTTGGAAACCCAACAAGATTAAAAATTATTTCCCTACTTAGTATTGAAGATTTATGTGTTTGTGATATTTGCGAATCACTTGATTTGAATCAAACTACTGTTTCAAATCAATTAAGAATATTGCGTGCAAATAATATTGTAAAATATCAAAAAGAAGGTAAAATGGCAAGATATTCTCTTACTGACCTTCATATTGAAATGATTTACAAAGTAGGTTTAGAACATATATTAGAATAATTTTTAATTGGTGATACTATGGTGGATAATAGATGTTATGATGCGGATTGTGGGGAAGAGAACTGCCGCAATCCTGAACATTACAATTACATATGTTTTAATCCAAATTGTGATGATGTTCCGTGTAAAGATTCTAATCACTATGATAAACAATTATTGAGCAATTATCAAAAAAATACAGATTTAAGCGTTTATGACCACAGGGAAGAAATTGATTATGATGAGGATGTTGATATAAGTCTTTGTGCTTGTCCTGATTGTGCAGATGACGATCATGACCATGATGGGCATGAACATAGTCATGAGCATCATTTTGAAGATGAAGATTGTGAATGCCATGATCACAATGGGCATGAGCATCATCACAAGCATGAGCATGATCATGAGGGGCATGAGCATCATCACAAGCATGAGCATGATCATGAGGGGCATGAGCATCATCACAAGCATGAGCATGATCATGAGGTACATGAGCATCATCATTTTGAAGATGGGGATTGTGAATGCCATGATCATGACCATGATGATGTTGATATAAGTCTTTGTGCTTGTCCTGATTGTGCAGATGATGATCATGATGGACATGAACATGGTCATGGTGGGGATGAATTATTGGCTGAAGGAAAACCATTAATTGCCAATAGGCCAATTCAAATCATCGTTGCAAGTGGTATTTGTTTTGCTACAGGGCATATCTTGGAATGGATGTCATTTAATCCAACTTTAGTTATTATAATCTTTATGATTGGTGCTTTAATTGCAGGTTATGAAATTGCTATCTTGGCATATAATTCATTAGCTAAAAGGCATACTGTTGGTCCGGCAATGTTAATGTGTATTGCATGTGTTGCTTCATTTATCATTGGACATCCTGAAGAAGGTGCTGCTGTAACATTCTTGTATTACATTGCAGAATTCTTAGAAGATTATGCAGAACATCGTGCTAAACGTTCTATCAAATCTTTAGTTGAAATTGCTCCTGAAACTGCAAGAGTAAAAGTAAATGATTCTGAAGAGTTAAGAAATGTTGACGATGTTGGAATTGGTGAGATTGTTATTGTAAAACCGGGAGATAAAGTTCCTTTAGATGGTGAAGTTGTTTTAGGTTCTTCATCAATTAATCAAGCTTCTATTACTGGTGAAAGTGTTCCAGTTTTAAAAGAAATTGGTGATGAAGTATTTTCTGGAACTGTTAATGAAGATGGATATTTGGAAATTGTTGTAACTAAAAAAGCTAAGGATTCTGTTATTTCAAAAATTGTTACTTTGGTTAAAAGATCCCAACTCAACAGGTCTGAAACTGAGTCTTTAGTTGAAAAAATTGCTAAATATTATACTCCTGTAATGATGATAGCAGCTACTTGCGTAGCATTAGTTCCACCATTGTTATTTGGTCAGAACTTAATTGATTGGGTTTATAAAGCACTTTCACTTCTAGTAATTTCATGTCCATGTGCATTTTTAATCTCAACACCTGTAGGTATGGTATCTGCTATTACCTCAGCTACTAAAAATGGTGTATTGATTAAAGGTAGTACATATGTTGAAGAGATGCGTGATGTAAAAGCAGTAATCTTTGATAAAACAGGTACTTTAACAGAGGGAAAATTAATTTTAAGTGATGTTGAAGTTTTAGATGAAAACTTCTCAAAAGAAGATATTGTTAGAATTGCCGCATCTCTAGAAAATCAATCTTCCCACCCGATTGCACAAGCCATTGTAAATTATGCAACAGTAAAGGGTATTAAATTCAGCGAAATTAATGATTTTAAAAATGTTCCGGGAAAAGGTATTGTGGCTAATATTGGGGAAGAGCAATATTATGCTGCTAATGAATCATTAATAGAAAATAGTTCATTTGATGTTTCAAGAGATGAAATTAATAGATATTCTGCTGAAGGTAAAACAATCGTGTTTATTGGAAACTCAAAGAAAGTTTTAGCTATTATTACAGTATCTGATAAAATTAGATCAAATGCTCATGAAGTGATTTCTGATTTAAAAGAACAAGGTGTACAAACCATCATGCTCACTGGTGATAATAAACTTGCCGCAAAAAGTGTAGCATCTGAAATTGGAATTGATTATGTTTATTCTAATTTGATGCCCGAAGATAAATTAAACATCCTAGATTCAATTAGAAACAAATTTGGTGATGTGGCTATGGTTGGGGATGGTATTAATGATGCACCTGCTCTAGCACGTGCAAATATCGGTATTGCAATGGGTGCTGCAGGTTCTGATGTGGCTATTGAAACAGCAGATGTTGCATTAATGCAAGATGATATTTCAAAACTTCCATATTTATTTACTTTAAGCCGTAAAACAATGGGAATTATTAAACAGAACATTGCTGTATCTATTGCAGTTAAATTAATTTGTGTGGTACTTGCGATTTTAGGTATTATTACATTAATGATGTCTGTTGGTTTTGGAGATTTAGGATTGACAATGCTTGT
>CAYFRZ010000091.1:0-7008 GCA_964345675.1 uncultured Methanobrevibacter sp. | reverse complement strand
TTTACATCTTAGTAATGAAAATATAATAAAATTTTTCCATAATTATTTTTTTGAAAATTATTAAATACTATTTTTTAAAGATTATTATTTAGAAAAATTTTTAATGTGAGAATTATGGAGCATAAACATCATGGAAAATCAAGTGAAAAGTTTTTAGATTCTGATGAGATTTTAAGTGAGTTGAATCTTAAAGGTGATGAAGTTTTTATGGATGCTGGATGTGGAGATGGATATATTGCTAAAAAAGCAATACAGGATTATCTTCCTAATGGTTTTGTTTATGCGGTTGATAACTATGGTGAAGCTATTAATGCTATGGAATTATATAAAAAGAATAATTGTATTGAAAATTTAATTAACATTGAAGCAGATATTTCAAAAGGAATTTTTGGTGTAGATGATGGTTCCATTGATGTTTTATTGATGCTTAATGTATTTCATGGTTTTAATGAAGTTTCTCATCGTAAAGATGTTATTAATGAGTTATCTCGTATAATTAAAAATGGTGGCAAAATTGCTATCATGGATTTCAGACCTGTTGAATGGTCATTTGGACCTCCAGTTGAAATTAAATGTTCTCCTGATGAATTGGAAGAACTTTTTAGTAAATATGGTTTTAAAAAAGTTTATTTGAATGAAAAAATGGGTTTGGAAGGACCTGATGGTAATTCTCATTATATTATAATATTTGAAAAGGAGTAATTTTAAATGATTTTTGCAGCAATTTTAGCTGGTGGAATAGGGTCAAGAATGGGTGGAACTGACACTCCTAAACAATTTTTAGCATTGGGAAATAAACCAGTGATTATTCATACAATTGAAAAATTTATTATTAATGAAAAAATCGATAAAGTAATTGTTTTAACACCAAAAAATTTTATTAATCATACAAATCACTTAATTGATGAATATATTGTACACAAGGATGATATCATTGTCATTGAAGGAGGTATAACAAGAAATGACACATTAATGAATAGTATTAATTATATTGATGAACATTTCGGAATCGATGATGATTCGATTATTCTCACTCATGACTCAGTACGTCCATTTGTAACTCATAGGATTATTGAAGATAATATTGCTGCTACAAAGAGATATGGGGCATGTGATACAGTAATCCCTGCTACTGACACTATTGTCGAGAGCATAAATGGTAAGACAATTGAGAGTATTCCTGTAAGGGATTATTATTACCAAGGTCAAACGCCACAAAGCTTCAATATAAAGAAACTTTTTAACTTAATCAATAGTTTAACGGAAGAAGAATCCAATATACTTACAGATGCATGTAAAATATTCACACTTAAAGATGAAGATGTATATCTTGTAGATGGTGAAGTCACAAATATTAAAATTACATACCCTTATGATTTAAAATTAGCAAATACAATACTTGAGGATATTCATGATTAATATTGTTTATAGATTAAAGTCTCCAAAATTCTTTGAAGAAGCAATTGATGAAATTGAATTGGATGGTGTTATTGTTAGACCTACATATCTTTCAATTTGTCAGGCAGACCAAAGATACTATCAAGGGTCACGCCCAGCAGATGTTCTTGAAAAAAAATTACCTATGGCATTAATTCATGAAGGAATTGGTGAGGTGGTATTTGATGAGTCTGATGAGTTTACTTCTGGAGATAAAGTTGTAATGATCCCAAACACTCCAATGGGGAATGATGTCTGCAGAGCCAATTATTCTTATAATTCTAAATTTAGAGGCAGTGGTTTTGATGGTTTTACTTCAGACTTGATTAAATTAAATCATGATAGACTTGTTAAAGTACCTGATGAATTCAATCCTCATGTTGCTGCATTTATTGAGTTGATGACTGTAGCATATCAAGGTATTTCTAAATTTAGTGAAATAGCTATCACTCCAAAAGATGTTTTAGGGGTTTGGGGTGATGGAAACTTAGGATTTATTACAGCACTGTTCTTAAAAGAAAAATTTCCTGAATCTAAAGTTTTTATCTTTGGAAAACATTTGGAAAATCTTAATTTATTCTCATTTGTTGATGGGATTTATCAGATTCATAATGTTCCAAAAGATTTGGTAATTGATCATGCATTTGAATGTGTAGGTTCTAGTGCATCTCAATCAGCTATTGAACAAATAATAGATTTGATTAATCCACAAGGAACAGTAAATTTATTTGGGGTAAGTGAATACCCAGTACCCATTAATACTCGTATGATTTTAGAAAAAGGATTGACACTTCAAGGAAATAGCCGTTCTGAGAAAGAAGATTTTGTTGGAGTTGTAGACACTCTCAATCATAATCCTCAGCTGTTTGAATATTTAGAAAAGTTAGTTACCAATGTATGTGAAATCAATTCATTAAATGATTTAAAAGATTCTTTTGATAAAGATTATATCTCTAATTTTGGTAAAACAATTTTAAAATGGAATAAATAATTAATAGTTAAGTTCATTGATTATTCTAAAATATTCTTTTCTAAAATAATTTCTTTCTTCTCTTTTACATATTATTGGCATCATTGATAATGCATGCAAATCATCATTATTTAGTCGTTCTCCTTTATTTATCTTTGTTTTTATTATATTGAGTAAGATATGTGCAGGATTTTCTTCAACGGCAGCTAATTTGATTGTAAATTCTGCTTCAGATTTAATTTCGCATTCCTTAACACAAATATTAACAGTATTTGGACATATTATGTATATTGAAACATGTTTATTATTTGTTTCATACAATGCTTCTGCAAGTTCAACATATTTTACAAGTTCATCTTCTGTAAAATTAGTTATTTGTAATTCTAAATCAATGATTTCATCGTTTTCTGTAATAAAAATATTGCCTTCTTGGTGAATGTGATTGTCTAATCTTAAATTCTGAACTGGCAGTTGGCATTTAATTTTTCTTTTGTCTTTAAATGTTTCTTGAATAAGTTTTGTTCTCATTATAAAATCTTGTTTTTTCATTGTTTAACCTCATAATTTTTGACATGCATTCTTCATATCTAATTTTGAGATTAATAAATGAGTAAGTTATTTTTTAAAACAATTTTGTAATATTAAATAAATTTTTAAGGGCGAAAGTAGGTAAAAATCAGAGTTAAAAAAAATAAGTGGGTTAAGAGTTAATATGCTCTTAATTTCCAAATTTTGCTCTTGTTCTTTTAATTTCATATCTTGCAAATATATAGTTTAAGATACTTGCAATTGCTCTTCCAATACTCAATCCTAACCAAATTCCTATTATGTCTAACTGGAAAATATATACAAATAAAAATATTAAAGGAACTACGAATATGATTTCTCTAAGTATTGTAAACATTAAACTGTAAATTCCTTTCCCAATTCCCTGATAGAAAAAACTTGAAGGTATTCCAATACCAGTTAATATTAATGTTGGACATACAATTTGAAGATATAATGCGATTCCTGGAACTAAATTAGAAGTTTCTGGAGTATATGCAAATATTGTCGATAATGGTATTGCAAATAGTACTAATATTAACGTAATTATGGTTCCCAATGTTAAACCAAACTTTGAACCATATTTGTGTGCTCTTGATAAGTAATCTCCATTTTTAGCACCAAATGCACTTCCAGATACTGCAATAACTGCAGATCCAATAGCTGTAAGGGGCATTATTGCAAATAAATATAGTCTTTGTCCTGATGTGAATGTAGCTATTCCATAATCTCCTCCAATTTGAGATATTACAATTAAATAAATTGACATTGCAATTGCCATTATTAACATATCAAGTGATGATGGGATTCCAACTTTTAAAATATCCTTTGTTAATTTCATGTCAAATTTGAATTTTTTAAGGCTAACATTAACATAAGTATCTTTTTTAATTAAAATCCAATATAACATAACTGATGCAGCTATTGCTGAACTTGTAATTGTTGCAAGAGATGCTCCTGCTGAACCTAATTTTAATGTATAAATAAATAATGGATCCAATATTGCATTTAAAATTACTGTAATGATTACAACATACATTGCACGTTTCATGTCTCCTTCTCCACGAAGGATTCCGCTGCAACCATTTGAGAACATAAAACATATTAAACCTAAAAATAATGGTGTAGCATAATTAATTGATTCTTTTAATGTTTGTCCACCTGCCCCATAACTTTTAAGTAATGGTTCTTGCACTATTAGGAAAATTATTGTTAAAATGATTGATGCTATTAAAAAAATAAACAACGAATGTGTTGCAGATTTATTTGCCATTTCATGATTTTTCGAACCAATAAATCTTGAAATACTACTTGTTGCTCCATTTCCAAGTCCTACGCTTGCTCCATTCAATACCATAAAAATAGGTGTTACAAATCCAATTCCTGCAATGGCTGTTGGCCCAAGACCGGCTACCCAAATTCCGTCAATGATATTATATAATGCGGTTAAAATCATTGATATCATAATTGGTATAGCCAATTTTTTTACAGCTATCTCAGGTTCTCCCCTCATTAAAGCTACATTTTTATTAACCATAATTTTTATATTTGTCATTATTATATTTATTAATGGTGATATTGTGGATTATGAAACAATAATTAAAGAAAATTTTCCAAATTGTAATGTGGAGGTTTTAACACCTGATATTTTTGAATTAGAAAAATTAATTGAATATATTACAGATGATATTTTAGTTTATAATCCTCATTCTGTTTTTGTACATAGGCATCTAATTAGATTCATGATGAATGTTGATATTAAAGGTAAAATTTATTATTTGGATGGCTTTTCAGATGAAAATTTAAAAGAAGTTTATGAAGGTCTTTTAAAATTTACATGGAGTCATGATGTTAAGATTAATCTATTTAAAAATGCAGATCCTGATAAAGACATGTTAGGTTTGGAAAAATAAGAAAATACTATGAAAAAATAAAAAATTAGAAGATAATAATTAACTTCTAAAATAATCCACTTTCTTTTAAACGTTCTTCAAAGTATTTGGATGCTTTGTCAGCTTTTTGTTTGATAAGTGCTGCCACAATGATGGTTGCTATTCCAATGGCTATGAGGATAACTAATGCAGGTATGTAATTTGACCAAACCACACCTAACTGGGCTTCACGTATCAAATCAATTGCATATGTCATTGGTAAGTATGGATATAATGTTTGGAAGAAATTTTGCATAATTTCAATTGGATAAATTCCTCCAGTTCCAGATATTTGAAGCACTAAAAGAACTACTCCTATTCCTTTTCCTACTTGTCCTAATGCAGATATGATGGAATATACTAAAATCATAAATATTATTGATACCAGTATGGCTGAGAATATGAATAATAATGAATTACTAATGTAAATTCCTAAAATATATGCTCCACATATTGTAACTGCTGCCTGAAGTATGCTCATAACTACAAACAATATTACTTTACCAAAGTACATTTCAAGAGGAGTGTATTTTGTCCCTTGACTGGTTCCTGGTGTAATCATTACACAAGTAATTATAGCACCAACCCACATTGACAATACAATATAGAACGGTGCTACATTGGATCCATAATCTGGTACTGGGAAGACTTCATGTCTATCTAATTTGATTGGTGAGTAAAAATAGTCTCCAAGCTCACTTTCATTAATTCCAGTCACACTTGAAAGTGAATTTGCAGATGAACTGAGTGCACCTGCTGCTGAGAACAATGCTTGTGATGCTGAACCTGAAAGCATTTGAGCACCTGCTGCAAGGCTCAATGATCCTTTTGCAAGTTCAACAGAACCTCCAGCTACTTGATTTGCACCACCTGCAACATCACTAGCTCCATTGGCTAATTTTGATGAACTATCTGCAAGTTTGGCAGAACCTTCTGCTAATTGGGATGAACCTTTAGCTAATTCCCCACTTCCATTTGCAAGTTTAATATTGCCTTCAACATATTGTTTCATTGGTTCGGGCAGTGTTGATGGATCCACTTGTGATTGTATTTGTTGTGATCCTTTTTCTAAGTCACTGGCACTCTGTTTAATTGATGATGAACCTTGTTTAACATCATTGGCACCACTGTTAATTGCAGATGAACCTTGTTGAACTTGATTAGCACCACTCTGCACTTGATTTGCTCCATTTTGAACATCATTAACTCCAGATGATACTTGTCCGGCACCAGAAGATATTTTTGCAGCACCTGTTGAAAGTTGACTTCCACCGCTGTATAATTGTCCAGCACCTGCTGAAAGACCATCTTTTAATTCTCCAAGTTTTCCATAAGCTGCAAGATTTATAATTTGAACGATTTTTGCATTAACTGTGGTGTAAACCGTATTTGCACCAGTATCAGTTAATTTTGTAGCTACCGGATTTGATTTAATATTTACAATGTATTCAAGTTCTGCTTGTTTTGGATTATCGGATGTAATTGATGCTACATTTTCACTTAGATTTTTGGGTATTATAATCCCTGCATAATAATCACCATCATGAACACCCTTTCGTAGTTCGTCTTCAGTTACAAACTTCCAATTAAATTTAGTATTATTTTTCAAATCTTTAACAATTTCATTTCCAACATTTAAATGGGTACCTTCAAATGTTGATCCTTTATCGAGGTTAGCAATTGCAAATTCTACTTCATCAGTATTTTCATATGGATTCCAACATGCTTGGATATTCAATAGAGCATAAAGTGAAGGTAGAATAATTATTGCAAGTAATACAATTGTTACTATGGGATTTGAAAATGATGTTTTGAAATCATGCTTTATGATTTCAACAATGTTTCCAAAATTTATTTTACTCATTTTAAACCTCATTTTTCATGTAATAATTCTTAGGTCACTTTATATTTACAAATTTGGGTTATTTCAGTAATAAGAATATTTTTCATGTTTTTTCATTAGTTTATTAAAGTTTCATAACATATAATTTCAATTTTATGCAATTGAAATTCCCAAGTTTTTTTAAAAATAAAATTAATTGAGTGTTAATTCAATACTCAACTATTAACCTATGATATATAATTGGGTCAATTGTATATAAAATATTATTCATAAATTAAAAT
>CAYFRZ010000090.1:0-7013 GCA_964345675.1 uncultured Methanobrevibacter sp. | reverse complement strand
CGTGACTCAAAAACTAGTAAAAATTCAAATCACACAAGTTTTTGAAAGAGCCAAAAATAGCTAATCTTAAAAAAAGGAGTTAATAAAAATTATAAAAAGATAACTTTAATAAAAATATCTCAATATATTATTAAATATGAGAATTATTTTAGCAGGAACCGGGAGTGCAGTTGGAAAAACAACAATAGCAACCGGAATAATGAAAGCATTAAATGAAAAATATAATGTTCAACCATTTAAAGTTGGACCAGATTATATTGATCCATCTTACCACACATTAGCTACTGAAAATATTTCAAGAAATTTAGATTCATTTTTTATGAAAAAAGGACAAGTTAGAGATTCTTATCTTAAAGGAATGAACGGAAAAGATATTGCAATTATTGAAGGGGTTAGGGGTCTTTATGAAGGAATTGATTCCGTGAATGATATTGGAAGTACAGCTTCAATTGCAAAATCCTTGAAAGCACCAGTAATTTTAATTATTAATTCCAGAAGCTTGGTTAAAAGTGCTGCTGCAATTGTTTTAGGTTTTAAAGCACTTGATCCTGAAATTAATATTGCTGGAGTTATTTTAAACAAGGTTAAAAATAATGCTCATTATGAAAAAACAAAAAAATCAATTGAGGAAATAACAAATACTGAAGTTATTGGTGGAATTATTCGTGATAATAATATATCCATTGAACAGAGACATTTAGGTCTTGTTCCCGCTCGTGAAAGAGAAAATTCACTTAAATTCATTGATTTGTGGTCCGAAGTTATTAAAAATTCAATTGATTTGGACAGATTAGTTGAAATTGCAAAAACTGCTCCAAAAATTACATCAGATATTACTCCAATTTGGAATAAATTAAATAAACAACCAGTGAAAATTGGTGTTGCTTATGATGAAGTATTTAACTTCTATTATAAGGAAAATATTGAATCATTAGAAGCTAACAATGCTAAAATAGAATATTTCTCACCACTAAACGATGCTGAATTGCCTGATGTTGATGGATTATACATTGGTGGAGGATATCCGGAACTCTTTTCAAAGGAACTTAATGCAAATCAAAGTATGTTATCACAAATCAAGAAGTTCCATTTAGAAGATAGGCCTATTTTTGCCGAATGTGGAGGTTTAATGTATCTTATGAAATCTATCCATGAAGATTCAATGGTTAATGTATATCCTTATAATTCAATTTTAACAGATAGAGTGCAAGCATTAAAGTACACAATCGCTGAAGTTAAAGAAGACAACATCATTTCTAAAAAAGGTGAAAAATTCCATGGTCATGAGTTCCATTACTCAAAAGTTCTTGTAGATGACACTAATATTAAGCATAAACTAGCATTCAATATATTAAGAGGAAAAGGATCCTACAATAATCAAGATGGATTTATTGAGAGAAATACACTTGCAAGTTATGTCCACACACATGTAGCAGCTACGCCAAACTTTGGTGGAAACTTATGTATTTCTTCCTTAGAGCTTGGAGGATAGAATGAACATTAAAAAAATTGATTTTTTTAACCCTTTAATTCTTGTAGTTGCAATTATTGTCTTTTTAGTAATGGGTTATATTGGATCATTTGACTACAGATTTGAAGACCCTCTCAAAATGAGTGTGTTTTTAATTGTTATTTTCGCAAGTATTGTTTTTACTGTAGGATTTTTGCTTATAAATCATATAATTACAGTTAATAAAACTAAAGAAATCACTTTTATCTCTGAAAAGTTATTAGTAATACTTGTTTTAATAGCGTTAGTATTGCAAACTTTAAATATAGTATTAATCGGAGGAATACCTCTTTTTAATAGTGTTTTAAAATCAAATGCAACAACAAATATCTGGAGAGTGGCTTATCCATTATTTTTAATAATGATAAATCTCCTTCTTGCAAAATATTATAATAAAAAATACCTGATTTTAGTTGCTCTTGGAGCTTTAATATTTGGCCTTAATGGATATAGAACATCAGTTTTAGGGATTTTAGGAAGCTCTTTTATAACACTTTATTATCTAAATAAAATATCTAGAAAAATAGGAATTTTATTTATAACAATAATAGCTATTGGATTTATGGCTGTTGGATATATTGCATCCCAATCAATAGCAAATCAGCATTGGACATTAAATCCTGGGCAATTAATATTCTATAGAGCAGCATTTACTCTAGAAGTTTTTGAAAAAATAATTCCACTTGCAGGTTCAACAAATGGACATGTCTTAAGTATGATTTTTTCATCTGGAAGTCCTAGAACATTTATCGGCGAATATGTCTTGCATTACAATGTTTGTCTTACATCAACATTATTTGGGCCAGTTACACTTGATTTTGGATTACTTGGCCTTACACTTCAAATGTTATTCATGGGATTATTTTTAGGAATAATTTATAAACTGAAAAAAGGAATTGGAGTTGGAATTTACTCCATTATATTAACACACACATTAATCTGGATAGAAACCGGACCAACTGATATTATGATTTGGTTTTTATATTTACTTGGATTAATTTTAATAATAATTAATCGTGATTATATTAAATTAAATAAAAATTAATATAATTAATATAATTAATGAAATAAAGAATATAAATGTTCCTTTAACAATGAAATCCCTATTCCTATCTGTATAAAGAGATAAACCATATGAAAGGAATAACGCCACAAGCATCTCTATTAATCCACTTATACCAGCATCCATTTTCAATAGGTTGCCTGCAATATATGAAATAATATAAGAAACTGCTACAACTAAAATAATTAAAACAATCGGATTTTTAATTAAATTTAATAATAAAGGATTGCTTCCAAGAGAACCTTTTCTAGAATCATAATTATATAAATTAGTTACATTGCCAGATAAAGTACTTCTCCTTGAACCTTCCCTATTTAAAATAGATGAAAATCCAGAGTGCCTATCATCAACTTGCCTATATAATGTATTTTTATAAACAGCAGGATTTTGTTCTCTTCTTCTCATTAAATACTCCATATCTGAAGCATCATATGTGTATTCAGGATATTCTTCTTCGATATATTGGGATGCTCCTCCATCATAAGGAGTATTGTCCAACGTAGTTTGGGAAGTTCTATCCTGATATCTTTTAGCCAGTTCGAGCAAATTATCCCTATCTACTAATTTAATGTTTTTTCTAAGAGCATAGTTCTTTGCTTGATCTGAAAAATAAGATGAAGAGACAATAGTTACTTTAGATGCTTTAATACTTTGTTGAACTTCTTCCATTTCCCTTAATACATCGACTCCAATTTTAAAATCTTTATCATAGTTTTTACATGCTACAACAACACCAAAATCACCAATAGTTGTAGGCAAAATAGCATATATATCTATAACTTTCTGCGAAGTTTTAAAATTCTTATAAACCTTAAAACCAGAGTCCTCCATTACTTTAGCTATAAAATTAATTAATTGTGGTTTTTCCAAGTTTCCACCCGTTGTGTTTTTTGCAGTTAATATTATAATTTATACAAAAGATTGTTATTAAACTTTTTTATACATTCCAAAAATATAAAATTATTTTAACAAGATGAAACCTTAATATAATTATGAAAGCATTAATAAGTAATGATGACGGAATAACTGCTTCAGGAATTCTGGCTTCAAAAAAAGCCGTGGAAAATTTATGTGATACATATGTAGTTGCACCTGAAACACAACAAAGTGGAATAGGCCATGCATTAACCTTATTCGAACCATTAAGAGTAAATGAATATACTTTAAGAGATGGTAGTATTGGCTATGGTGTAAGTGGAACACCAACAGATGCTGTAACAATTGGATTATTTGATATTTTAGATAAAAAACCAGATATAATGATATCTGGAATAAATACTGGTTTTAATATTGGAAAAGCAGAATTAACAACCTCTGGAACATTAGGTGCCGCAATTGAAGCTGCGAGTTTTGGTATCCCCACAATTGCCATTTCTCAAGAAGTAACACAAGATGATATCAAATTCGAAAATGGAAAAGTTGAAGTAGATTTTGATTTCGCAGTTAAAATGCTTAACAAATTAGCAAAAATAGTATTAAAAAAAGGATTACCTGAAGGAATTGACTTATTAAATGTTAATGTTCCAGCAAACCCTTCAAATGATGAATTTGAAGTTGCAGAGCTAGGAAATAGAATGTATTCACCAATAGTTGAACAACGCTCAGATCCACGTGGAAAACCATACTATTGGATCGATGGTGAACTCTATGAGTTCAATAAGCCTGGAAGCGATGGTTATGAATTAAGAATAAAACAAAAAACTACAATAACACCCTTAAAAATTGATTTAACAGGTGATATGAATTTAATAAAAAAATGGTTAAAGTAAAATACTTATAAGTTTAAATCCTTAAGTATTTTATCCCTTTCTTCCCTAAGTTCGTTTAAAATTTTTTCATCAGTACATCCATCTCTTTTTAATTGAGCTAATGTACGAGTAATAGCTTCTAAATTACTTTCTAATTGATTAATTGCCATAATATATACTATAAATGTCAAACTATATAAATATGAAACATCAAAATAAAAGTAGAAAAATCAAGGATTTGAAAATATGAATCATGACAAAAATAATGTGAATAAAATGTTCAAACAGTTTAAAAATAAATATGTAACTGTTGATTTAAGAGGAAACTATCAAAGTGAAGGAAAAATAATCGCAATTGACAATTACTTAAACATCATCCTTGAAAATGAAAATGGTTTGGAAACTGTCAAAGGTGGAAATATCATTTTTATTAGTGTAAAAGAAGAAGAATAAAGTTATGAAATATTAACTTCAATACCCAATATTTCTTCTTTACCATTATAAACATCCATTGCTATTTGAGCTGCACCAATAGCTCCAGATTCTTTAGAAATTACCTTTAAAGGATATTTATTTTTGAAATACTTATTAATTTCATCTTCGAAGTTAAATGGTTCAGTTGCACTACCAATAGAACCTGTAAGTACAATTCCCTCAATTTCATTTTTACATACGATATCAAGCCCGGCAATTTCCATTGCAACAGTCATAATCAAAGTATTAATAGCCAATATCGCTTTTTCATCACCATTTTTATAATTTTCTAAAATGATATCTTTCATATTAGCTACTTTACCATCAATTTCAGCAATTTTTACTGCTCCAGCATGTGAAAAACAGTCATTAGCAGATGCTCTGCCTTCATCAATATCTCTAATCATTTTCAAATCAATAGGACCATGAACAACACCCATAGCACCCAAACATGCATCCATTGCCCCTTTAATTTTACCATCCTCAATTAATATATCCACACTATTAGATGAAATGTCTGCTACAATAAAATTAGACCATCCAGTTTCTTTTAATCCATTATAACAAATACTTACTTTTTCAGGACTGGCCTGATGAGAATAAGCTGCTCTGAATAATTCATTTAAAGAATCAGAATCTTTGTGAAGACCAGGAATCATGATTGAATTAATACCTAAGGATTCCAATTCAGAAAATACAGAAGTTCCCCCTCCTGTAACTTTTCCAGCTCCTTTAATAGATAAAATTCCCCTATCTTCAACTTTATTTGTTGGTAAAATCTGGTTTATCCCATCACCCATAGCATAAGTAATAGCCATTAATTTTACAGAATCCAAGTCAACACGTTTAGTTATTTCTTCAGTTGCAGAAACTAAACCTTTTTTACTTTCTTCTCTTCCAATTTTAAAAACTTCGAGTACTTTGCCTTCATCAGACATTATACAAAAAGAGATTCCAGTAGTTCCATGATCCATTCCAATAAATACCACAATTACCACACTATATAAATAAAATAGCAAGGATTAAAAGACTTAATTGTCTTTTTGTAATCCACAAGCTTTTCTTAATCTTTCACCGACAATTTCAATTTCTTTTTTACCTTCTGCAGCTCTCATTTCTTTTAAATTAGCTCCATCAGTAGCATTTTCATCAGCGAATTGTTTTTTGAAAGTACCATCTTGAATTTGTTTTAAAGCAACTTTCATACCTTCTTTTGCTTCATCAGTGATAATAGTTTTTCCCCTAGTTAAACCACCGTATTCAGCAGTGTTACTTACATCATTCCACATTCCAGCAAAACCTTTTTCATAGATTAAATCCACTATAAGTTTTACTTCGTGACAAGTTTCAAAGTAAGCAATTTCAGGTTGATAGCCAGCTTCAACCAAAGTTGTGAATCCAGCATTAATTAATTCAGTAATACCACCACATAAAACAGTTTGTTCACCAAATAAGTCAGTTTCAGTTTCTTCTTTGAAAGTAGTTTCTAAAACACCAGCTTTGGTTAAACCACATGCTTTTGCCATGCCTAATGCAAGTTGTAAAGCATCCCCAGTCGCATCCCTTTCAACAGCAACTAAACCAGGAATACCAAAACCTTCTTCATAAGTTCTTCTTACCATAGACCCCGGTCCTTTAGGTGCAAACATTACGATATTTACATCACTAGCTGGATCAATTAATCCGAAATGAATATTGTAACCGTGAGAGAATGAAATAGTGTTTCCTGATTCGACATAAGGTGCAATTTGGTCTTTGTAAACTTTTTCTTGGATTTCATCAGGAAGTAAAATGTGAATAATATCCGCTTCTTTAGCTGCATCTTCGATAGTTTTTACAGTCATGCCATCTTCTTGAACTAAATTCCAAGAACTTCCATTTTCTCTTACACCAACAATGACATTAGCTCCACTATCAGCCATATTTCTAGATTGTGCCCTACCTTGAGAACCATAACCAATTACGGCAATGGTTTTTCCTTCAAGAGCGTCTGTATTTACATCTTCATCGTAATACATTTTCATAAAAATCATCTCTTATTTTTTAATTAATTAATAAAATTGAATTGAATATATTATAAAATATCCAATATAATATATTTATTTTAATAATATATTAAGTTTTATATTTTATAAATCGGGCTCTTTCAAAAACTTGTGTGATTTTTTTTGTTTTTTATTTTTTATGTTCCAATGATTAAGTTTTAGCATGAATCTCT
>CAYFRZ010000089.1:0-7124 GCA_964345675.1 uncultured Methanobrevibacter sp. | reverse complement strand
GGAACCAATCTTTCTTCACTCATAAAACCAACTCACTCAAAAATAGGTGCTTGAATACCTAATTCATCACAATACTTCTTAATTTCAGCATCCACTTCTTTCATTTCTTCATTAATTTTTTTAAGTTCAGATACTACTTCATCCAAGTCAATTGGTTCTTCTTCTTCAAAAGTATCAACATAACGTGGAATATTTAAATTGAAATCATTTTCATGAATTTCATCCAATGTTGCTTTATGAGAATATTTATCAATTTCTTCGCGATTTATATATGTATTTACAATTTTTTCAATATCCTTTTGTCTGAGTTTATTTTGATTTTTGACTTTTTCAAAGTCATTGCTTGCATCAATAAATAAAATATCCTGGTCTTCTTCACGGCATTTTTTAAATACTAAAATACAAGTAGGAATTGAAGTTCCATAAAATAAATTTGAAGGTAGTCCGATAACTGCATCTAAATAATTTTTATCACCCACTAAATATTCACGTATTTTACCTTCAGCAGCTCCTCTAAATAATACTCCATGAGGCAATACTATTGCCATTGTTCCATTTTCATCTAAATGATATATCATGTGTTCTACAAATGCATAATCTGCTTTTGATTTTGGAGGTAATTTACCCGCAGCTGAAAATCTTTCATCATCTAAAAATCGTTTATCAGATGACCATTTTGCTGAAAATGGAGGATTTGCAACAATAGCTTCAAATTTTTGATTCATAAATTGAGGATCTTCTAAACTGTCTCCTTGACGAATGTCAAAATCTGCAAAATTAACATCATGTAGAATCATGTTCATTCTTGCTAAGTTGTAAGTAGTTTGATTTAATTCCTGACCATAAAAATCTGTAACTTTTACTTCTTTACTTACACGTAAAAGAAGTGAACCAGAACCACAAGTTGGATCATATACGGATTTTAATCTTTTTTTATCAACTGTTACAAGTTTTGATAGTACTTTACTTACTTCTTGAGGAGTATAAAATTCACCAGCTTTTTTACCAGCATCCGATGCAAATTGACTTATTAAATATTCATAAGCATCTCCTAAAATATCTTTTTCAGAATTTCCAAGTTCAAAATCAATTTGTGATAAATGTAATAATATTCTACCAAGTAATCTATTTTTATCTGATACATTCTTTCCAAGTTTTGATGATTGTAAATCAACATCTTCAAAAAGATTTTCAAAATCTCCTGAACTTTTTTGACCAATAGCAGAATCTCCTACTTTTTTAAGAGCTCGTTCAAGATTTTGAATCAAATCTTCATCACCAATACTTGCTTGTTCGACAAGGTTTGAAAATAAATATTTTGGTTCTATAAAATATCCTAAACTATCAATAGCAACTTTTTTAAGAACTTCATGATATTTTTCATTATTCCAAGCTTGTGAAAATGTTAATTTATCTGTTTTTAATTTTTCAGTTAGTTTTAAATCTATTTTTTCAGATAAATATTTGTAAAAAATGAATCCAAGAATATAATTTTTAAATTCATTTGCATCCATATTTCCTCTTAATTCATCAGCAATCGCCCATAATTTACTCTCTAAGTTATTTGTATAATCAGACATTTAATCACACCAGTTATATTAATGCAAATTTATCAACTAAATCAACAATTTTTTTCTTTAGTAAATCAATTTTTGGAACTCTCTCTAAAAGACCAATCTCATCTTTGAAAGTTCTTTCAATATCATCATCGTAAATTTTACCAGAATACTCAAATTCTTCAATAATCTGTCTTGTTTTATCAGCTTCCAATTTTTCAGACGAAATAATGTCATCAATTTCTTTATTTTTTTCTCGTTCAAAGAATTTTGGTAATTCAAAATCTATATCAACAGGTTCTGAAGAATCTACGATATTTTCTATTATAAAATGATCAATAAGTTCTGCTTTGCTTTTAAGTTCATGTGAAGTTTGCATTAAATCATGTATAAATTTAATATCTTTTTCAAAGCCGGAACTTTTTGGATCTAAATCTTTAAGTAAATTAATAATGTACCCTACATTAATATTATCTCGTCTAAGTAGCTCAATTTCAAAATCAACATCCTTTAATATACTTGTTTTTTCAATTGGTACTATTGGATTAATTTTATCATATAAATCCAAATATTTACTTTTAAAATCATTTAATTTTTGCTCAGATATATTTAAATCATCATATTCAAATTCAGAAAAAGTCAACATACGGTTTAATAATCTTAATAAATTTTTAAATATAAGAACAAATTTTGTTAACTCCTTTTCATCTTCTAAAATATCAACATCATTAACATCCTGAGTTAAATTGAAAAGACGAGATAAACCTTTATTAAAATCATCAACATAATCATAATATGGTTTTCTAATAATATATTCAGTTGCATTTTTATCTGAAAATAACCTTACTGCTTCATCTGTCCTTTTTTTAAGATTTCTAAAACAAACAATATTTCCATGCATTTTCTTTTCATTGAAAATTCTATTAGTCCTTGAAAATGCTTGGATTAAACCATGATACTGTAAATTTTTATCAACATATAATGTATTTAATAATTTATTATCAAAACCTGTTAAAAACATATTAACCACAAGTAAAATGTCAATTTGGTTATTTTTACTTCTCTTACTTACATCAACATAATATTGATTGAATGAGTCAGTTGTGAAACTAGTTCCAAACATTTCATTGTAATCATTAATATGGTTTTCAAGAAGGTCACGAGGATGATTATCCTCTTCAAATTCAACATTTGCGCCATATGAGTAAATAGTAGCTATTTTTAAACTTGAATTTTTCTTTTTAAATATCTCATAATATTTATTTAACATTTCAACTGATGAAACACAAAATATACTTGTAAATTCTTTATTATATGTCTTGTTATCATGATATTTAATAATATAATCAACTATTTTCTCCATCCTATCTTCAGATTCCATTAATTCTTTTGTATCAATAGCTTCAACTTCTATATCTATTTTAAGTTTATTTTTATAATTCCCAACATAATCGACACAAAATCCTAATACATTATTATCATGAATTGCATCTTTAATCAGATATGAATGAAGTCTTTCACCAAATAAATCTTGAGTAGTTCTATGATTATTTGAATTATCTGCGAATATAGGAGTTCCAGTGAAACCATAATAATTAATATTTGTAAAGAAATTAGTTATATCACTGTGCATATCTCCAAATTGAGATCTATGACATTCATCAAAAATCAATATCATTCTCATATTTTTATAATCTTCCAAATGTTTATCTTTATTTTTAACAGCACGGTGTAATTTTTGAATAGTTGTAATAATTAATTTATTCTGCCCAATTAACTGTTTTATTAATGTTTTAGTATTATCTGTTCCATCAACAGCATCTTCACAAAAACTGTTAAATTCTTTAGTTGTTTGATAATCTAAATCATTCCTATCAACAATAAACATTACTTTATCTATGTCTTCTTTTTGGGAGAGAATTTGACAAACCTTAAAACTTGTTAAAGTTTTCCCAGATCCTGTTGTATGCCATACATATCCATTAATTTTATTAGATACCTTTTCGAGTATTGCTTCAACAGCATAATATTGATACGCTCTTAAAACCATTAATGATTTCGTAGATTCATTTAAAACCATGTACCGTGAAATTAATTTAGATAATTGGCATTTCTCTAAAAAAGTATTTGCAAAATCATTTAAATTAGTAATATTCATATTATTCTCATCTTTCCAAAAAAAAGTAAAATTATAATTTAAATCTGAATTATTAGCAAAATATTTAGTGTTAACACCATTACTTATTACAAAAATTTGAATATAATTAAATAAATTATGGTAAGAATGTATTTGATATCTATGAATCTGATTAAAAGCCTGTTTTAATTCCACCCCTCTTTTTTTTAGTTCTATTTGAACTAGAGGTAAACCATTAATTAAAATAGTGACATCATATCTATTAGTGTACTTGCATTTCATTGTAATTTGATTAGCTACTTGAAATCTATTTTTACACCAATCCCTCTTATTTAAAAATTTAACATAAAATGTTCCTTCATCTCTTTCAAGTTCAAATTGATCTCTAAGTTTTTTAGCTTTTTCAAAAATTGAACCTCCTTCAAGATGAATTAAAATTTTTTCAAATTCTTCATTAGTAAATGTTGTTTTATTAAATAATTCTAATTCTTGTTTAAAATTATTTTCTAAATCTTTTTCATCATTAATAGACGTTAAACAATATCCTCCATCAATAAGAGTTTTTATTAAATTATCTTCAAGTGCAGCTTCACTTTGAGTTGACATAAAATACCTTCAATAAATTACTAATTCAAAATTACAACAAGAATTCTAAATTGCTTTAATAATAATTTTATACCAAGTATATATTAAACTTTAATAAAAAAATGTAATTAGCCATTATTTGAAATAGTTATTAATCTCAATAGTTTTCATTTAATAACAACAGAATTCAGAATAAAAAAAAATATTTATATCCTGACCAACACCATATAAACAATAGATAATTGACTAAATATTTTTATTTTTTGATGTAAACTATTCTTTTTTCTACAATAATGCAATAAGGAATGATGAATCTATTTTAAGCAATACAGAAAAATATAAAAAAATTAATTATAGTTTAAACACTTAATTTTTTCAAATTACTTCAAAATTAATTAGTTTAATTTTATTAGAAATCAGATTGGGATCATCATCAATTTCCTCGGACAGTTTAGTGGTAATATACTTTTTATTGTCATCTGCAAAGACAGTGGCTATTTTAATATTATCAGTATTAATCAAAACGCCTGCAAGGAAATTGGCACCACTTGAAATACCAATACCTAAGCCAAATTCTTTAGCTATTCTTTTAGACATGTTAATTGCATCCAAATCATCAATCAATACAATATCATCAATCAGATCCTTATCAACAATTCCAGGAATAAAGTCATCACCAATTCCTTCAATCATATGGGTTCCTTCTTCCATTCCCATTTTAAGAATTGATAATGTGCTTGGTTCTAGTGCATATAACTTAAAATTAGGATTATTTTCTTTTAACTTTTTGCCTATGCCCATAAGGGTTCCGCCAGTTCCAATACCACTAACAAATGCATCCACATCAGGAATAGAATCAATGATTTCTTGGCCAGTGATATATTGAGCTTCTACATTTAATTTATTATCAAATTGGAGTGGTCTATATGCATCATGTTCCAGAGCAAATTCCTCTGCAAGCTCAAGAGCTCTTTTAAATCTCCCTTCGTCTTTAGATATTAAATGAACATGAGCACCATACATTTGGATAAGTTTTCTTCTCTCAAGAGACACCCAATCAGGCATGAAAATATGAACCTCATGACCGCAAAGAGCCCCAATGGCACTAAATGAAATGCCAGTATTTCCACTTGTAACCTCTACAATAGCTTGTCCTTCTTTTAAGTTGCCATTTTTTCTTTCTGTTTCAATAATATATAATGCAATCCTATCTTTTATACTTCCAGAATAATTGTAGAATTCAAGTTTAGAGTATACACTCGCTGTTTTTCCTTCATATTCATAATTAATTTTTATCAATGGGGTATTTCCAACTAACTTTCCAAGATTCATAATATTCCATCCAATAAAATAGTATAATACTATAAATTTTGTATCTTAAATTTAAAATAGTTTTTTAAAAAATTTAGCTATGATGAAATTCAAAATTAAAAAAAATATATTCTTATTTAATGAAAAAGAAGAATGAAAAAATACAGATACAATTATATTATTCATCATTTCAACCTTTTTACCTATACGAATAAATGAATAAAAAAGGTATCAATAAAATACAATACAATTGATTGTTTATTTAATCATAAAATAACATATACAATAATTATTTATTAATGAATTAATACTAAATATTTTCAGTTGAATTATTCAAACTTATATAATATTAAAAATATAATTAAAATTACATCTATTAAATTTGCAGTTAAAATGGTGATATTATGAAATTTAGAAAAATTTTAGTCATGTTACTAATTTTAGTAACTTTAGGTTTTACATTAAATGCAGTAGTAGCTAGCAATCCAGATCCTATCAAATTAGGAGACATCAAAAATGATGACTTGGTAATTACAGAACTTGGTCAGGACAAACTGGATTTTGAATATTCCGTTGAAGTAGACATTTCTGATTTATCTAGTGAGGATAAAAAGTTATTTGAAAAATCATTAGATAATAACAATACCTCATTTATTCTTAATTTAACATCTTCAACACCAACAAAAATTGCAATAACTATGCATAGTTTACCTAAAAAAGCTGAAATTGTAGGCAATACATTATATATTAAAAATAACAATATGTTTCGCTTAATTAATGGTATACAACTAGATAATTTAAGAATATCTGCAGTATCTTTCAATACAACTAGCGGTCAATTATTTATTGCTGAAAAATAAAGAAAAATCTTTTAAATCCATTGATAACAATGGATTTATTTTAATTTTTAAGTATATGAGAATTATTTGTAATGAATTAAATTTTAAATAATTCCACTGAAAGTATTCAAAATATTGGAAATTAAATCACCATTACTATTTTAAAAAATTGGAGTAAAAAATTACTCCTCTACAACTGCAATATATCTGTTATTTCTATAGTACAAATAAACAATTGTATTGTTTTTAAATATACAATTCACTTATATCATATGAATTTCATTTACATAAGAAATATACTTAAATTCATATATAATTTACATTTTCAATGTACTTCCAAAATTTAAGTGAAATAAATATTAGTAATCTTTTTTTATTTTAATAATTTGCATTATTTTTATAATTTAAAGCTATTAATCCATTATTTTGAAAAAATTAAATGAATAATAAAAATTAGTTATTGCACAAATTTTTGAAATATTCATTCGTTGCAACGAATAATGATATATAAATAATTATTCGATGTAAATTATAATGAAAAAAATGAAATGAGAATAATTAATCATTTCATCTTTAAGACATTATGAAAATAATGTGTTTTTTTAATCTGATTAGCCCTAAAGTTAAAGAAAAAAGAGAAAAGAATATTAAATATTCTTCTTTAAAAAGTATCCTAAATATACACCAATATAAGAT
>CAYFRZ010000088.1:0-7159 GCA_964345675.1 uncultured Methanobrevibacter sp. | reverse complement strand
AAAATTCAAATCACACAAGTTTTTGAAAGAGCCAAGATACCTTAAGTTGACTTTCTTCATGTGTTATTCCTTTTGAATAAACATTTGGTTTTGGGTCTTGTAATATTCCATCATATTCGGATATTTTTTTAAGAATATATTCTTTAAATTCATTAATATCTAAATTTAATGCTAATCCTACAGTTATATCTGTTCTATATTTTTCAGGAGTTTTAAAGTGCAAATATGGGAAATTTGTTAAGGTGGAATTGGGGATAATATCTTTAACTCCATTATCATCGGAAATAATTGTCGATCTAAGTGTAATTCTTTCGACAATTCCTTTTTTGTTGTTTATTTCAATTGTATCTCCGACTCGAATACTTTTTTCAATAATTAATATTATTCCAGAGAATAGGTTTGATATAATGTCTTTGGCAGCAAAACTCACAGCAATACCTACGATTCCTAAACTTAATAATGTTCCTGCAAGATTTATTCCGAAGAATTGTAATATTACCATTAATGCAGTAAAATATATTATATAATTTATTATATCTCTTGCAAGATAAATTGCAGCTTTATTTTCATGAAAACGATTCATTTTATTCATTAAATATGCTATTAATCTAGTAATGATTGATGTAACAATAATGACTATTAAAATATAAATCAAAGTTTTTGTTGGACTATCAATAACCATTGGAATGTTCATAATATCATCTAAATTTCTATTTTCATGAAATCTTTCGCTAATCTGGTGTTTTCAAAGATTTCTTTTGCTTCTTTAATTAGTGTTTCTGTTGTGGTGTATCTTGTACTAAAATGTGTTAAAATCAATTTTTTACTATTTGATTGCTTTGCAATTTTTGCAGCATCAGATGATGTTGAATGGAAATTTTCTTTTGCTTTATCTACATCTTCATTTATATATGTTGATTCATGGATGAGGATGGTTGAGTCTTTTGCAAATTCAATCATTTCTTCACATGGTGCGGTATCTCCGGAATAAGTTATTTTATTTCCTTTTCTTGCAGGTCCTAATACTTGTTCTGGTTTGATGATTTTCCCATTAACTTCAATTTCTTCACCATTATGTAATTGTCCAAAAGCAGGGCCGACTGGAACACCTAATTCAATTGCTTTTTGGCGAAGAAATCTTGGTTTTTTAATTTCTTCAACAGAATATGCTAGACATGGGACTTGATGATTAACGTTTTGTGATTTGATAATGTATTCATCACAATTTTCAATAGTTTCTGAGCCAATTTCAATAAATTCAATTGGAAAATTAATTTTACAGTATCCTAAGTTAAATATTGCGTTTTTTAAGTTATCTATGCCTTTTGGTCCGTATATTGTTAATTTAGTTTCTCTTCCTCTAAAATTCATTGATTGTAATAGTCCAGGAACGCCCAAAATATGATCGCCATGATAATGGCTAAGGAAAATCTTAGATATTTTCATAGGGCTTACTTTAGCAAAAATTAATTGTCTTTGTGTTCCTTCACCACAATCAAATAACATAGTTTCACCAAATGCCTTTAAAACAATTGCAGGGTGATTTCTAGTATATGAATGCACGGCTGAAGATGTTCCTAAAAATATAATTTCCATGTAATCACTTATTTTTTTATATTATAAAAAATATTATATATTAATTATAATAAGTAAATTTTGGTGATTTTTTGGATAGAATAATTGAATATATGCTTGAAGAAGATAAAGGATTTGGAGATATTACTTCTGATTCAGTTGTAGAAAAAGATTTAGAAGTTAATGCATATATCATTTCGAAAGATGAGGGTATTTTGGCAGGTATGGATATTGTCAAAAATTTATTTGAAGAGTTTGGTATTGAGGTTACATCTTGTATGGAAGATGGAAGTGAAATTTCAAAAAAAGATGTATTGATGTCTGTTAAAGGCAATGCAAGAGTAATTTTACTTCTTGAAAGGACTGTACTTAATTTATCAATGAGAATGAGTGGTGTGGCTAGTGCAGCTAATTATTATGTTAATTTGGTTAAAGGACATGATGTTACAATTGCTGGAACACGTAAAACTTCTCCTGCAATGGCAAAATTTGATAAATATGCACTAAAAGTTGGTGGTGCAGATACTCATCGTTTTAGTTTGGATGATATGGTTTTGATTAAAGATAATCATATTGCAGTCTGCAAATCTCCTGTGGATGCTCTTTTGAAAGCAAAATCTAATACTAGTTTTTCTAAAAAAATCGAAATCGAGGTTGAAACATTGCATGATGCTATTGAATGTGTAAAAAACAAAGCGGACATTGTAATGCTTGATAATATGGGTGGAAATGAAGTCAAAAAAGTTATCAACGAGCTTAAAAAGTTAAATATTCGTCAAAATTCTTTAATTGAAGTATCTGGTGGAATTACTGAAGATAATATTTCAGATTATGTTGATTATGGGGTGAATATTATTTCTATTGGTGCTTTAACTCATTCATCTAGAAGTTTGAATTTCAGCTTAAAAATCGAATAATTATAATCTTAAGGATAATTTTTCCTTAAGTTCTTCATTACTCATTTCAGTTATAAATGTTTCATCTTTACTAATTGCTTTTTCAGCTAAATTTAACTTATTTTTACTCATCTCATCAATCACTTCTTCTAGTGTTCCTTTTGTTATGAATCTGTATACCATAACATCTTTTTCCTGACCAATGCGATGAACACGGTCTGTTGCTTGATTTTCTATTGAAGGATTCCACCATAAATCATAATGAATAACATTCTGTGCAGCAGTTAAATTTAATCCAACACCTCCTGTTTTGAGGGTTGCAACTAAAATTTTATGTTTTTCATCTTCTTGAAATGTTGAAATTACTTCTGAGCGTGTTTCTTGTGTAAGTGATCCATGTAAAAATAAAACATCTGTTTTTAATTTTTTGGAAACTAATTTTTGTATAATTTCACCCATTTTAGCATATTGGGTAAATATTATGACCTTTTCATTAACATCTAAAATATTTTCTAAAATTGTAATTAATAACTCCATTTTTCCAGATTCATTAATTTTAGGATTATCTGAACGTAAGTATTGTGCAGGATGATTGCAAGCTTGTTTTAATCCAGTTATTATATTTAATATAATTCCTCTTCTCTCAATACCTGTTTTACCCTCTAAATCTTCAAAAATTCCTTCCATTATTGCATTATAAAGTAGTATCTGTTTTTTGGTTAAACTACAAAAGATTTCATTAACAATTTTGTCTGGAAGTTCATCTTTGATATTGTCATCAGTTTTTAGGCGCCTTAAAACAAAAGGTTTTGTTATGGTTTTAAAGTTCTCTAAAGTTGTTGTTTCTTCTAATCTTTCTATTCTAAAAACATATTTTGTTTTAAAATTATCAAGTGTTGATAAGTATCCTTTATTTACAAAATCAAATATTGACCAATAATCGGTTAGTTTATTTTCAATTGGAGTTCCAGTAAGTGCAATTTTATTAAATGCTGGAACGCTTTTTATTGCTTTTGTTTGTTGCGTATTGGGATTTTTAATATTTTGAGCTTCATCAATAACACATATAAACCATTTTTTATCTAAAAACATATCTAAATCTAGTCTAATTACTCCATATGATGTTAAAATAATGTCATATTCATTTAAAGGAAATGTTCTATTTGTACCATGGTAAATGTAATATGAAAGTGTTGGTGTGAATTTTTTAATTTCATTTTCCCAATTAGATAATAATGTTGGTGGTACTATAATTAATGAGGGTTCATTGTCGTAGGGGTTCTGTTCTTTAAAATGGAGAATAGCAGTTAAAACTTGTATTGTTTTTCCAAGACCCATATCATCAGCTAAAATACATCCAAAGCTATATTTAATATTTTGAACTAACCAGGAGTAACCTATCTTTTGATATGGTCTTAATTTTCCAGTTAATCCTTTTGGAATGTCATATACTTTTGTTTCGTCAATTAATTTTTTGAATTTGGCATATTCTTTAGTTGTTAAATGTTTTTTAAATAACTCTTCAGATTTTACATCCATAATTTTTTCTCTTTAATTTAATAAATGAATATTTGATTATCTTTGTTAATATTTTTTTATAATTGGTTTAATCTTTTGGATAGTTATTTGATTAATTAAATATTATTGTTTTATTAAAAGTATTTTTTTTAACCATTTGAATTTATTTTTCAGAAATATTTCATTTTTGTCTAAAAAACAAACTTTAATAATATAGTAAAATAATATATATTAAAGATAGAAAGTAATTTTATATTTTTTATGATGGTGATTTGATGGTAAAAATAGCTAAATTAGCTTTAGAAGATGGTACTATTTTAAAAGGTGATTCATTCGGTTATGAAACCACTAAATTAGGTGAACTGGTTTTTTCTACTGGAATGGGTGGTTACACTGAATCTTTAACTGATCCGTCTTTTAAAGGAGAGATTTTAATGTCTACTTACCCATTAGAGGGAAATCATGGTGTAAGTGAGAAGTGGTATCAATCAGATAAAATCCAAGTTGAAGGTTTTGTTTGTCGTGAAGTTTGTCGTGAAGTTTCAAATTTCGGACCTCAAAAGACCTTGGATGATTTCTTAAAAGAATTTAAAACTCCTGGAATTAGTGGAATTGATACTCGTGATTTAACACTAAAAATTCGTGAAAGAGGATCTCTTAAAGCGGTAATAACAACTGAAAATATTTCTGATGATAAATTACTTGAAATGGCTCGTTCACAACCAAGTATTGAGGATAGGGATGTTGTTCCATTGGTGTCAACTAAAGAAATAAAAATTTTCAATGAAGATGCTGATAAAAAAGTTGCATTAATTGATTGTGGTGTTAAAAAGAATATTATTAACTCATTTTTAGAAAGGGATATTGGTGTGGTATTATTCCCTTATGATACTGATTATAAGACTGTTTTGGATTATTCTCCTAATGGTTTGATGATTACATCTGGACCTGGAAATCCTGACAGAGTATCTGAAACTATTGAAACCATGAAAAAATTATCAAACAGATTGCCAATTTTTGGTATATGTATGGGTCAACAATTAATTGCTAAATCTTTTGGAGCAAGATCATATAAAATGAAATTTGGGCACAGGGGAGAAAATCAACCTGTTAAAGATTTAAATACAGGAAAAGTATTTATTACTTCACAAAACCATGGATTTACCATTGACAAAGAATCATTAAAAGAAACTGATTTAGTTTTAACCCAAATTAACTTAAATGATGGAACTCCTGAGGGTATTTCACATAAAGAATTGCCATTGCATTGTATACAGTACCATCCTGAAGCGGGACCAGGTCCAAATGATACAAGAAATATTTTTGACAAATTTAATCAAATGATGGATGATTACTAAAAAATTTAATGAGGATAATAATATGCCAGTTGATAAGGATATTAAAAAAGTATTAATTATTGGTTCTGGACCTATTCAAATTGGACAAGCGGCTGAGTTTGATTATTCAGGATCACAAGCATGTAAATCATTAAGGGAAGAGGGGATAGAAACAGTTCTTGTTAACAGTAATCCAGCTACAATCCAGACTGATATTGATATGGCGGATACTGTTTACACCGAACCATTAACTCCAGAAGTTGTTGCTAGAATTATTGAAAAAGAAAAAGTAGATTCAATATTACCGACTATGGGCGGACAAACAGGATTAAATATTGCAACTGGTCTTGGAGATTTAGGATTACTTGATGAAGTTAAAGTATTAGGGTCTGATGTTCAAACTATTAAAGATGTAGAAGATCGTGACTTATTCGCAAATCTTATGGATAAAATTGGTGAAAAAATTCCTAAATGTCATGCAGTTGAAAGTGTAGAAGCTGCACTTGAAGCAGTAGAAGATATTGGTTATCCGGTTATTGTAAGGCCAGCATTTACTTTAGGTGGTACTGGTGGAGGAATTGCTCATAATGAAGAAGAACTGATTGAAATTGCAACTCATGGGTTGGACATGAGTTTCATTAATCAAGTTCTCATTGATGAGTCTGTTCTTGGATGGAAAGAAATAGAATTTGAGGTAATGCGGGATAAAGAAGATACTTGTATCATTGTATGTACTATGGAAAACATTGATCCTATGGGTATCCACACAGGAGATAGTGTTGTTGTTGCTCCTATTCAAAATTTATGTGATGAAACCATCCAAAAAATGAGGGATGCATCAATTAAAATTATTAGAGCATTAGGAATTAGAGGTGGTTGTAATATTCAATTTGCACTTAACCCTGAAACTGATGAATACAAAGTTATTGAGGTAAACCCTCGTGTATCTAGAAGTAGTGCTCTCGCATCTAAAGCAACAGGATATCCAATTGCAAAAATTTCTTCTAAAATAGCTTTAGGATTAACTTTAGATGAAATTAAAAATGACATTACTAAAGAAACTCCTGCTTCTTTTGAACCTGCTATTGATTATGTCGTTATTAAAATTCCAAGATGGCCATTTGATAAATTTAAGGGTGTAAGTCGTGAAGTTGGAGTTCAAATGAAAGCAACTGGTGAAGTAATGGCTATTGGAAGAACTTTCGAGGAAGCATTCCAAAAAGCACTCAGATCACTTGATATGGGCTTTGATGGTTTTGAATATGTGGATTACACTGAAGAAGATTTAACTCATCCAACTGATAAAATCTATTTCCAAATTTACTCCGCTATTAAAGATGGAATGGATATTGATAAAATTAGAGAACTTACCAATATTGATAATTTCTTTTTATACAAAATAAGAAACATTGTTAACTTTGAAAACAGCATAACTGCTGAAAAGTTAGATGATGAATATTTCTTAAGAAAAGCTAAACAAATTGGTTGCTCTAATAAAAGATTAGCTGATTTGTCTGGTCAAACAGAAGAGTATATTAAAAATTTGCTTTCAAGATACAACATTAAACCGTCATATAAAATGGTTGATACTTGTGCCGCTGAATTTGAAGCGAAAACTCCATATTATTACAGTAGTTATGATAAAGGAAATGAACTTGTATCGACTAATAAGAAAAAAGTTGTAATTCTTGGAGCCGGACCCATCAGGATTGGCCAAGGTATTGAGTTTGATTATTGTTGTGTACACTCTTCTTTAGCTTTAAAAGAAAAAGGAATTGAAACTATTTTAATCAACAACAACCCAGAAACTGTAAGTACTGATTATGATATTTC
>CAYFRZ010000087.1:0-7246 GCA_964345675.1 uncultured Methanobrevibacter sp. | reverse complement strand
ATTTGAGACATGTCAGGTTCAACTTCAATGATTTTTTCATGAACTTCAGGTTTTCCAGAACTGATTTTAAGATTATTAATTTTTAAAGTACCTTTAATATCATCATCAAATTGATTGAATACTTCAACTAAACCTTTATCAGAAGTGTATACGTTAACTTCTGAGAGTTCTGAATTTAATGGAATTTTTGATGCAGATTTAAATCTCCTTACTTCGTCGATTAATTCTACAGTAGTTTCTCCTTTTATTTCCATCTCTTCACTGATTAACTCTTCATTTACCTCAGGCCAAGAAGTAGTATGAATAGATTGATTATCAAAGTATTGATATACTTCCTCTACAAAGAATGGAATAATTGGAGCGAGTAATTTTAAGGATGTTTCAATTACACATCTTAAAGTGTATTTAGCTGCTCTTCTTGATTCATTTGATACATCATTGTATAACCTGTATTTTACAGCTTCAATATATTCATCACAGAAATCATGCCAGAAGAATCTTTCAATTGAGCTAATAGTATCTGCAAAATTATATTCTGCAAATGCAGCATCTACATTTTTATTTAAGTTGTTGAGTTTTGATAAAATCCATAAATCCAAAGGTCCTAAATTATCTTTAACTTCATCATATGATACTTCTTCATCAAAGATTTGCATACTAATAAATCTGAATGCATTCCAGAATTTTCTGATGAATCTGTATCCATGCTTGATATCTTTCCAATCAAATATTACATCAGAACCAGGTACACTGTTTGCAGCCCATGTTCTGAGTGCATCTGCACCATATTGTTCAATGACTTCTTCCGGACCAATTACGTTTCCTCTTGATTTACTCATTTTGAAACCATCTTCACCGAATACCATACCATTAATTACAATATCTGAGAATGGTTTTTGTCCTGTGAGAGCTAAACATCTAAGTGTTGTGTAGAATGCCCATGTACGAATAATATCATGTCCTTGTGGACGAATATCTGCCGGAAAGTGGTTAATGTAATCTTCATCAGGCCATCCTGCAATAGATAATGGTGAAATAGATGAGTCCATCCAAGTATCAAGCACATCTTCTTCAGGAATAAATTCTTCACATCCACATTCACATGCGTGTTTAGGTTTATCTTGAGTTGGATCAATTGGCAAATCTTCAACATTTGGTAAAATAACCTTACCACAGTCCTTACAGTACCATACTGGAATTGGAGTTGCAAAGATTCTTTGTCTTGAAATACACCAGTCCCATTCCATTGAATCCGCCCAGTTTACCATACGGGATTTCATATGTTCTGGCACCCAGTTCATTTCTTCTGCTGCATCTTTGGTCTTTTTGATTAATTCCCTTACAGCAACGAACCATTGCTTTTTAACAAGAATTTCAATAGGGGTTTTACATCTCCAGCATTGACCCACATTTTGATCTACTTTTTCTTGTTTTAATAGGTAACCTTCTGTATTTAAGTCTTCAATAGTTTGTTTTTTAGCGCTTGGCAAGTCCATTCCAGCATATCTACCGGCAGATTCAGTCAATATACCAGTTTCATCCATAATATCAATGATTTCCAAATCATATTTATTTACCCAACTTACATCAGTTTTGTCCCCAAATGTACAAATCATTACTGCACCAGTACCAAATTCAGGATCCACTTCTTCATCAGCAATGATTTTTACTTTTTGATGTGATAAAGGAATTTCAACATATTTACCTAAAAGGTGAGCATATCTTTCATCTTCCGGATGAATTACAACTGCTACACAAGCAGCCATTAATTCAGGCCTAGTAGTTGCAATTAAAATACCTTCATCTTTTGAATCAGCTTGTTTACCAGATGATTGTGAAGATACGATGCCATCATATGAATCTTCTACTGCAGGCGGGAAGTTAACATAGTTTAAAAATGTGGTATTATCACTATATTCAACTTCTGCAAAAGCAATAGCAGTTTCACAACGAGGACACCAGTTTACAGGATGAATACCTTGATAAATTAATCCTTCTTCATACATTTTTAAGAAAGAATATTGAGTTCTTCTTCTGTATTCAGGAGTCATGGTGATAAATTCACGATTCCAATCTTGTGAGAAACCCATTGCCTTCATTTGAGATTTCATACTGGCAATATTTTTTGTTGTTAAATCGAAACAATATTCCCTGAATTGAGCTCTAGAAACATCATTTTTCTTAATTCCATGAGTTTCTTCAACTTTCACCTCAGTTGGAAGTCCATGGCAATCCCACCCTTGTGGGAATAATACATCATGTCCTTTTAATCTTCTGTATCTTGCGTTCATATCAATGTAAACCCAATTTAAAACATGACCTAAATGAATAAGTCCAGTTGGGTATGGTGGGGGAGTGTCAATTATGTATCTAGGACGAGATCCATCTCCAATATATTTGTAGATATCATCATCTTCCCATTTTTTCTCCCAGAATTTCTCTTTTTTAAAATCATAGTCTTTAGGAATCTCTTCGTTTGACATATATTTTCTCCTAATAAATATTAGATAATAATAATATTATTAATTATATAATTTATTATTTAAAAAACTTTCATAAAATAATGTAAATTAAATAAAAAAAGAGCATTATTTGAAATTTAATGTTAAAATAACTAAAAGTTTTCATCTAAAAATTACTAAACAAAATAGTATAATAAAGTCTCAGAACTCTTATTTTAATGTAGTTAATGCTAAATATGAATAATAGTTAACTATATTATATAATAAAACCAAAATATTAATATTATCAATTAAAAGGACTGTGAAAAAATGCAGATGATATGGTTTTATGTTGCTGTTGTTTTAGCTATAAGTGATGTATTGCATACTACACTTATGTGGAAAGTTTTAAATAACTTCTATATATTATTAGGTGTATTTATACAACAATCTACACATTCTACATGGCAAACTTGGGTAATACATGAAATAATGGAAGCCGTATTTCATTTTATTATTTTATCAATAGTTTTCTTAAATCCAACTATTGGACTTTTAGCAGCCTTAATTCATTTTGTAATAGATGTATCCCACACTGTATTAATACGCAATATGGGAGAATTAGAACATAGAGCTCTTCATTTTGTTGTTGAATCTCTATTCTTTATGTTAATCTATGGATTATAGAACTAATGGAGTTATTAAATGCCAGTTATAACATTCAAATATCAAGATTTAAAAGATTTAGGAATAAATATGGAAAAAGAAGAACTAATAGACACCTTACCAATGATGTCTAGTGACATTGAAGACTTTAATGATGAAGAAATCAAAGTAGAATTCTTCCCCAACAGACCGGACAACTTATCTGTTGAAGGAGTAGCTAGATCATTTAAAGGATTCATTGGTCAAGAAGTAGGTTTTCCAGACTATGACATTGAAGAATCTGGCGAATATGTTACCGTAGATAAAGATGTTGCAGCAATTAGACCCTACATTGGATTTGCTAAAATAGATAATGTTGATTTCACAGGAGATAAACTAAAATATATTATGGACTTTCAAGAAAACCTTCACTGGGTAATTGGAAGAGACAGAAAAAAAGTAGCTATCGGTATTCACAATGCTGATACAGTAAGTAGTCCATTCAGATATATTGCAACACCAAAAGATGAAAATGCTTTCATCCCACTCGAAAAAGATAACAAAATGACACCGGATGAAATCTTAACAAAACATGACAAGGGTAAAGATTATGCTCATTTAATCCAAGATTTCGAAAAATATCCATTAATCCTTGATAAAGATGAAAATGTGTTATCTATGCCTCCAATCATTAATGGAGAATTAACTAAAATTAAAGAAGATACACACAACATCATTGTTGACGTGACTGGTACTGATGAAAAAGCAGTTAACCAATCATTAAATATTATCTGTTCTTCATTTGCAGAAGTTGGTGGTCGAATTAAATCCATGGAAGTAAAATACGAAGATAAAACTATAGTAACTCCTGACTTGACCCCCCAAGAAATGAATGTTCATGTAGATACTGCTAATGAATTAATTGGTGGAACCAACTTAAATGCAAAAGATATAAAAGAATTATTATTGAAAGCACGTTTTGATGCTGAAACACTTAGTGATAATGAAGTGAAAGCTATCATTCCATCTTACAGAGTAGACATATTACACGAAGTGGATATTGTTGAAAATATTGCTGTACAATACCATATTAATGATGTAGTGGCAGAACTTCCAGATATCAATACTGTAGCTTATGAAAATAACTGGTTTAAATCAGAAGCCACCATTCGTGAAGTAATGATTGCAATGGGATTCCAAGAAGTAATGAGTTTAATGCTTACCAATGAAGAAGCACATTATGAAAAAATGAATCAAGAAGAAAAACCTCATGTTCAAGTTGCAAGACCTATTACTATAGATAGAACCATGATTAGAACAAGTTTGATCAACTCACTTATGGAATTTTTAGAAGACAACAAACACGAAGATTTACCTCAAAAAATATTTGAAATAGGAGATGTATTATACTTAGATGAAACTAAAGAAAATAAAACTGTTTCTTCTAAAAAATTAGCTGCACTCGTATGCCACTCAACTGCCAATTTTACTGAAATCAAATCCATTATAAGTAGTGTTTTATCAAATCTTGGATATAGCATGGAAATTAGAGATAGTGAAAATAAAACATTCATTGAAGGAAGAGCAGCTGATGTTGTAGGCATTGCTCAAAAAGGTACAATTAAAGGATTCTTTGGTGAGATATCTCCTGAAGTTATTACAAACTTTACATTAGATTATCCTGTAATCGGATTTGAAATAGAATTTATCAACAAATAAATTCTTTAATTCTTTTTTTTAATATCGCAATTTTCTCATGCATTATATCTGAGAATAATCACCATCATAATGTAAGAAATCATAATTATAAACTGAGTGCCATTAATAAACAAAATAATTGTTAGCTTATTTAATTATTCGCCAACCATTGTCAAAGTTACTATCCTATCATGCCTTGGCCCATCTAATTCTATGAAAAATACTGATTGCCAGATCCCTAAATCAAGTTTCCCATTTTTTATAGGTAATGTTTCACTTGATGAAAGTAAAAATGACTTTAAATGTGATCTTGCATTTTTATCAATTTTATCATGATTATAACTAAATTTATCTGAAATTAGATTATTTAGCATGAATTCTAAATCATTTAATAATCCAGACTCATTTTCATTAACAACAATAGCGGATGTGGAATGTTTTGAAAAAATAGAAATTATCCCGTTGTTAATATCAATTAATTCATTAATTCTAGAAGTAATATCAATTATTTCAAAGTTTTTATTTGTATTTATTTTTAAAGAATTAGATTTAATCATCATTAATTATAGATTGTTAAAACTTGTTAATAAATAAAAAAAAGAAAAAGAAAATTTTAATCTTCAATTTCAGGTTTTCTCATGTATCCATAAATAATCATTCCCATAATAGAAACAATGCTTAATACTATAATACCTGATGTATCAGTAATTTCTTTTGAAATTTTACTTTGAGGAACTATTTCATATGATTTTCCTTCTTCGGATTGTTCACCTTCACTTGAATCTCCAGCGTTTTTATCGCCTTTAGTTAGAGCAATATTACCATTATCAGATGAATCCTGATATAATCCAGAAGCATTAGTTCCATAATCACCTGAATTATCAGAATTTGCGAAATGAGCACTTTTAGAAGATCCATTTTCTGAATTACCATTACCTTTTGAAGCACCATTTACATTCGAATCTGTGGAATTAGAATTTGTTCCATAATTGCCCGGATTACCATTAGTTGATGTTGATGACGAATCAGAACCATCATTTTTCTCACCAGATGCTGTTTTATAAGTATATTTAACTGGTTTATCTCCAATCATTACTTCAATTTCGTATTCAGTATCAGGATTGAGATTTACATCAATTATAGCTTTACCATTTACAAATTTTGCAGTATACTGGTTTCCATTAACATTAACCGTTGTATCAAAAGTACCAAATTCATTGACTTCATTTCCAGCAGTGTCATGCATTTGAAGACCAATACCATTTTTAACAGAAAATGTATTCATTTTCATAATGCCTGCAAGAAGCATTGGGCAAACAAAAGTGTTTGCATCATCAGTTGAATCAAACCAATTATCTCCAAGTTTAAATACTTGCAAATCAGGATTATTTTTAGCTTGATAACCCTCATTATGACTTAAAACATTATATTTAACTTGTAATCTTGAATCTTTACCTTCTTTTGCTGTTTTAAAAGCAGCTCCAAACAATAATCCATTACCCGATTCAAATGCACCTAATTCATAATCAGTATTACGCCTATTTTTAGTGAATGTATTTGCATTAATAATATCATAACTGGACTGTGAATTTATATAAATCCCATTAGGATTTTCATAAGCTAAATTGTATTTAATTACATTTCCAGTAGTTTTATTAAACAAAGAAATTCCATTAAAATTATTATGATGGATAGTATTATTAGTTATATTACAATAATAAATGTTTGAAGCATGAATTCCAGACCGTTTATTATAAGAAACAATATTTTTAGAAATTGATGAATATTTAACATTTTCTAAATGAATACCATCACCACTAGTTTTTGAAATATCATTAGACAACAAGCTTATATTATTGGCATCTTGAACTAAAATACCAGTTTTTCCATTTTCAACAACAACATTTCTAATTGTTGTGTTATTTGATGAGTCAACAACAATACCATAATCACTATTTGAGATAATGGTTACTCCTGACAATATACTCCCACTACTATTTGATGTGAAATAAAATCCGAAAGAATTGCTTAAACCTAAAGTTTTTGCTTTACCAGTTATTTGATTTGAAGTATGGATTTTTGAATTCATATCAGAAACAATATTAAATTTCTTATCAACAACTAAAGAAATATTATAATATTCCTTGCTCGTAAATACAAATTGATCACCATCCTCTGCATTATCAAACATTGCCTGAATTTCAGTATTAGACAAATCAGAACTTATTTGATAATTTGAGTTACTAGTAGCATTATCTTGTGTGTCACTTGCACTAACAACTGAAATGACACATAAAGCAATAAAACATACGAATAAAAAATTTAAGAATTTATTCATATTAATCTCCCGACAAATTTAAAATCAATAAATAAATTAAACTAATTTTTTAATAACAAAATCAACTCCAATATGAAATTATTTTAATATTGGATAAAATTTAATACATAAATTATTCAAATTG
>CAYFRZ010000086.1:3513-7284 GCA_964345675.1 uncultured Methanobrevibacter sp. | reverse complement strand
ATATTCTAATTAAAATCAAAGTAACCCATACCGGCAAGCTCTTCTAATCTTTTCATAAATTGATGAGATTCAACACCATAACTTAAAAATTGCATAATAACTTGAACCTCATTTTCATATAACTCAGTTTCATGATAGAGTTTTGATAAATTAAGGTATGGATACATGTCATTTTGGAATAATTCATGATTTATCAAATCTTTAAAGAATTTAATTCCAGATTCATAATCATTATTTTCAATGTAAGAATCACCAATTTTCATTAATCTCCTTTTTTCTTTTAAATCACCTTCCATACCTTCAATTGACTCTTTAAATGTATCCGGTAAGAAGTTTGAAGGCAGGTTTTCCCGGATATATGATTTAAAACGGCTGTCAATAACATAGGTATGGCAATAATCATCATTATACCTTATTCCTCTTCCATGTGTCTGAACAAGATTAAGACAGGTTTTATAATCGTACCATTCCATATCAATGCTGCTTCTTTGATTTATCTGTTTATCTCCCCAATCAGGGAATGGCAGCTTGTATATTATTTGAAAACTGCACAAATCTCCTGGGAGATCAACACCTTCGCCCATTGAGGGTGAAATCAAAACTAATGCCTTTTTTGATTTTATGAATTCCTCAAGTATTTCAGTTCTATTACTGTTATCATGAGATATTAGTCTTGAATTGTCAATATTTTCCATTAAAAAATCCCTACATTTTCCACTTACAGTGTGAATTATGCCTTTTTCATTTTCATGTTTATCTAAGAGTTCATTTATTGATCTAATGGTTCTTGGAGCATTAACTTTAATGAAGTTTCTTGACAAATTATATTCTCCATATTCAGTTATTGGATTGTTTTTAATATCAAAGGGACTTTTACGCCTTATTGCATATATTTCATCTTGTGAAATTCCCAACCATCTTGAAAATAACTTCCAGTCAAGAATTGTTGCGCTCATGAATATGCAAACATCAGCATAATCAAATAATGTACTTTTGGCATAGTTATCAACCTTCAGAGGTTTAAATTGAACCAATTGATAATCATCATCCCAGTCAAAAATCCATGTTTTAGGATCACGGGTTAAATGATCAACAAAACGACTGCAATCATTAATCTGATGTTTGACAAAAGCTATTTTTTCAGCAAGCTCCACTTTATTTAAACTTTCAAGCTTATTTAGCTCATCAATGTAGCTTTCTTTGATTTCATTGATAAATTTAATCCAATTGGAGTAATGATGGTTGTTTAACTCTTCAATTTTATCATAGGTTAAATTATAGTTAATGTATTCTTCAAGGTCACTTTTAGAAAATTCCAGTGTTAACTCATCCATTAGGGTTGACTCTAAATTATGAGCTTCATCAAAGATTAATAAATCTCTTTTTTGAAAGTCTTTAACATAATTAAGCTCTAAAAACATATAATAATAATTAGAAATAACTGTTTTTGCATTTAAAGCCAAATATTTCTGATAATAATATGGACAGGTATTATCTTGTCTAATGTCATTTTCCCTATTTTTTAAAGAAAATTTGCAATCAAATCCTTCTGTGAGACATTTGCCTTCATTACAGGATTTAGTTATGTAATTCTGGCAATTGAAATTGGATCTTCCTTTAACTACCTGAAAATCTTTAAAATCTTTTAAATATTGATCTTGGAGTTGTTTGGTGATGGTTAAAATGTATGATGATTCTGACATATTAGCTAGTGTAGCTGCAATCGCTGATTTGCCAGTACCGGTTCCAGCTTCAAGTATTATATATTTATATCCCTGATTAATAGCATCAGCAATCTCTGAAATAGTTTCTAATTGATCTTCACGTGGAGTATCAAATGGAAAATGCTCTTTAGCATTAAGGTTAATTTTTGAATAATCACTATATTGCCAGTCCATCATTATTTTGATATATACATTTAATTATTAAATCAATTAATCCGAGAGCATTTGAAAAGTAATATTTTTTTATATTAAATCAAGTCTTTATGTGTTTTATTATGAAATTTTTTAATATTTAATTTACACCATTAATCCTTAAAAATTGCTCATCATATAGATTTTGATTAGTATTTTTAATTTTTGGGGATTATATTTACTTTTTTATTTTCATCAATATCATCTGGAATATTAAATTCATAATCAGTAATGTATATGCAAGATTTTCATCAATCTGACAAGTTTTTCAGTCAATGATGATTTTATTACTGGATTCATTATGTTTCCCCTTCAATTTCGAACATGTTAAATATTGCAAGATTGAGTTTTGGATTGTTGCAGGTCTCTTCAATTAACAATGAAAATTCCAAAAGTACGTCACGGTTAAGCAGAACATTATCAGTTTGGGGGTTAATGATTATTCCATCCATATCATCATTTAAAATTAAGTTGCACAATAATGATGGATCAACGATTTGGGAATACTTGTGGAATGGTGTTTTGATTGGATTCATTTTGGCTTCTGAGGTATACATGGTTGCATAATTGCCTCCAATTGTTTCAGTATATAAAAATCCGATAGGACCATATTCCATTGTGTTTATGATTCCATCATTAGCAATGTCGGACAAGTCATCTCGTGCCAACATCAATGTCAGCATGGTTGAAGATGACATCTTATCTATTAGCTCCTCATACTTTCCAATGTTTGAAGGATTTTCAATGAATTTCTCAAAATATTCATTATCAATTGAATCTTTTAACTGTTTTAATTCTTGTGAGCTGTAGGAATCCTTGTCAGATAGATCAAATTTCGGCAATTCATTAATTAATTCAATGATATATTGAGGTAATGTGAATGATTCGCTTAAAACATTGATAATGAATCCATCGAAATCCATTGTTTCCACCATATTTTTGAATACAACAAAATTAAATTCATGTGCATCAATATTTCCATCTGGAAAAACCTTTCTAAATTCATCCATTTCAGTAAAAAGAGGTGCAAAAATTCCTTCCTTTTTTTCGAATATTAGAAATTCAAGACCATCTTCTTCCATTATGCCTGGGATGATTAAACAGGAATGTTTGATTTCTGAAAGTAACATTTTAAAGTTGTCGCTTTCCTGGTCTTCAATGTCAACTTCACTTAAGATTCTTCTTAGGTTTTCATGTTTGATGGTTTCTTTTCTCATAGTATGTCTCGTGATGTTTAATTCTCTTAAAATTTCTATATGTTTTCTAATTTACTAATAAATTGATTATTTTTGTTTAAGTTTCATATGGTGATGGTTAATAATAAATAATGGCGGTTTTAATCAACAAAGATAATTTCTTCAACATAACTCATGGTAGCATATTCCTCATTAAAAACAGGTTCAATTAATGAATCTAAGAATGCTTTTTCTTCAGATAGATGCTCTTTAATTAACTTTTTCATATGTAATTCTTCAAAATACTCTTCAGAAGACTCAATTATATATTCATCATATTCATCATCAATTTCCTGTTCATAACGATCAATATCTGGTTCATAATAGTTAAAATCAGAAAAATCATAATCAGGATATTTAATACCACTTAAATTCTCATCAGGACCATCTGGATAATCACATTCTTCAATTTTATCAAAAGGATCTCTATCTAAAATATAACCTGAAATGATATCACTGTCATATGAAGCTTCCATGGAGTAATAGTCTGGGTATTGATAATTCATAAAATCAAAGTCATCATAAACTTCAAAATCATAATCAGAATACTCAAAGTTATAATTTTCATCGTCATATGATTCAATTAACATGTCTAAAGTGTCATTTTCAATGATTTCATC
>CAYFRZ010000086.1:1347-3413 GCA_964345675.1 uncultured Methanobrevibacter sp. | reverse complement strand
CATCGTCATATGATTCAATTAACATGTCTAAAGTGTCATTTTCAATGATTTCATCGTCATATGATTCAATTAACATGTCTAAAGTGTCATTTTCAATGATTTCATCATCATTAATAATAGAATATTTAATTTCATATAATTCACGCTCTTCAATTAATTGTTCGTCACGTAATTTGAAATAATAATCTTCAAAGTCAAATTCCAAATCAAATTCTAAATCAAATTCCAATTCCAAATCAAATTCTGGAAATTGAACATTATATTCAAATTCTAAAACCATCTTATCAATTTCTTCACTTTTCAAAATGTCTTCCATTACAAAAAATTCATTTTCATAAGATTGCATTTCTTCAATTAAATGTGCATTGCGTAAATTTTCAATATCAAACATTTATTCACCTCTAATGTTTACAGCTTTTAACGAGTTTTCATTTTTTGATTTATCAAAACTTTCTTCTGTGTAAAAAGACACTAATTGACCTATATAAATATCTTGTCCTTTAAATTCATTTTCATGGAAAAATATTGATTCATAATTGTCCATTTTAATAAAACCATAATTTTTATCATCAAAATATGCTGTAATTGTACCATATTTTAATTCCTGATTTTGATATTTGAAGGACTGCCAGAAGTCATTGATTTCTTTAGTTAATTCTTTTTTGTTCAATTGTTCTTCATCAATTTCCAAATCTTCAATATCTTCTGCAATTTCAGCATTATTATCTAATTTTAATAAGTAGTACAATTCAACATGTTTTAGAGCAATATCTGGATTTGGTTCTTTTAAGAGATTATAAGCTAAATAATATAAATTAACTTTCAAATTTATAGGATCTCTTGTAAGAATAGCCGAACAAACATTATTCAATGCATTTTCATTATCATTTAAAACATAATAGTTTTCTGCAATCTCTTTAAAGACAAACCAATCTTTTTTCACACTCACAACTTCAAATAAGTAATCAAGAGCATTTTCATGTTGATTTAACTCTTTCAATGATTTTGCAATCCTCCAATTATACCATATGTCACTATTATTTGTAAATTCAATTAATAAATCAAGAGCTTCCTTTGATACATCAATACATAATTGCCAATCAGCACATTCCAAATAAGCTTTTGATGCATAATCATAATATTTTTCCTTTCTTGATCTGTAAATTCTACCCTTAAAGTTACTTCTGTCCTCATCAAGTAAATCTGGATTGATTTTATCAAGCCAGAAAAATAAATTATAGTACTCTTTTTCACGGTAAATACGATCAAGAACTTTAAACACTGAAAAAGTATATGGGCAAGTATTAAATTTATTTAAATCATTTTGTGAGATCAAATCAGTTATAAATTCTACATTTTCAAATAATTCAGTCTCATCAATGGGATTTTTAACATGTATTTGATAAATGGCCCAACAATATGAAATTAAAGCATTAAGTGTAAATTCTTCAGAGCTTTCGGTGTAAAGTTGTTTGTAAAGTTTCAATGATTCATCGTATTTTTTAGAATCATACAATTTTTTTGCTTCTTTTAATTGAACATTAATATCACTACTCATGGTGACGGCCTCCTTTTTTATGGTTGAATAAATTAAGCATATTATATTATTATCTGAAGATAGATAACAAGTAAAAAGTATAATTTGAATAGGTGGTTTATAATTCAATGATACTTATCTAATGCGAGCTAAGCTTTTGGTGTCTAGGCGTTTATTTAGTTGTAATTCTTCTTTTAATTTTCTCCCTTTTTCTCGTTTGCGTTTTTCTTCTTTATTTATTTCTGCATTTTTCACACGATTTCTTTCTAGTTCTTCATCTGAAATAATTTTTTGTCTAGATCCCACTGTAGTAAATCTATAGAATACGAAATCAGAATCATAATATGAAATTGAATTACTATAATATTTCTCTTTTTTCTCAACAGGAGGATTTTCTAAAAGATTATTTAAAACAACATTTTTCACATCTCCTATGAATGAGTTATCCTCATTTTTTAACAAATCATCTATATCAATAACTAATTCTAATTTAATTCCTGAATTGGTAATTTGAGCAAATTTAAAATTA
>CAYFRZ010000086.1:0-1247 GCA_964345675.1 uncultured Methanobrevibacter sp. | reverse complement strand
TTAGTTCTAGATGAAAAAGCTTTTTTAGATAATAATAAATCATCATCAACACAATTTTCAATAATAATGTTTTTAACTGGATATTGAAGTGAACCAAATTTATAACTATCAATATTTTTAAAATTAATAGAATTATGTATGCAAATTTCATTATTATTAACCCACATAATAGTAAAGTTATAATAAATATCATTTAACATAGCTTTAAATTTAGTTCCTCTTAAAACATTCTTATTTTTAAAAATTTTTTGTTTACAATTTACATGAGTAATATCAATATTCATGGTGATGGCCTCCTTTTTTTATGGTTGAATACATTGGTGTGAATGTATTACAATATATTACATTAATTTAATATATATAGTTTTTGGTTTTGGAGATGGGTTTTTATTAATAAAAATTTTTTACTCAAAATAGTTTATCACCGGAATAGATTAACTTATAATTAGAATATACTCAATTATCAGAGATATCATATAATATGAATCAATTTCTCAATTATTTCTTCTGTTTCCTAAACATTTGAATGAACTTCATCATTTATCAAGATATTTAGAATTTTATCATCCTCAATTTTATATATTAAATCCTTTTTCATATATGCTAATCAACATCATACATTTTATAATGCTTCACTAAGATCCAAATTTCAGACAATTAATTTCTTTAAATGTATCCTATTAATCTTTAATTGACTAATATTTCTGCCAAACATTAAATTAATTATATTAGTAATTTTGTTTATTCACTTCGAATTTAAGATACAATTTGTGACTGGTAAAAATTATCATCAGGATTTTCGTTTTGTAAATTTTTAATTTGTTCTTCACTCAAAACTTTTGCAATAACTGCATCTGATGAAACAAATTTTACCTCACAAAAACTAATGTCATTAATTTTATCATAAATCCTACCTGCACTCATAGTTCCTTTAGTCACTGTACGAGTACTATTGGCAATATAACCAGTTTTCCCAATATATTTAATTTCACAAGCAATAGCTTCTAAATCAAAATCGTTATCAGGTTCTTTAACTAACCTCACAATTGATCCAATTTTAAAAACTTTACTTCCTTCATAATTTTTTAATCCAACAATTGTTGTATACAACTCATCATTATTCATAATATTCCTCATAATTATGTGTTTATATTGGTAATATATGTTTTATAAATAAAATAAATATCGATTTTAAATAATAAAATTTGTATATTTTTGTCTTATTTTATTGGAATTATCTTTGCAAT
>CAYFRZ010000085.1:0-7308 GCA_964345675.1 uncultured Methanobrevibacter sp. | reverse complement strand
CTCTTGCATATTCTACTTGGAAAAGTCTTCCATCTGGGCTAAATACAGTAATTGCTCTATCATATCCAGCATTTTGTAAAGGTTGCATTTTAATACCTCACATTTTAATAAATATTTTATAAATTTTAAGTTCAACTACATAAAAAAATAAAACCAAATCTCCATGAAAAGGTAAATTTTCTTTTTAAATTCCCACTTTGTAGAAAATTAAAATATTTTTATTCTTTTTTCCATAAATCCATTTGATATTTATATTAATAAATTATTTATATAGTTTTCTATTTTAAAATAACAAAAAGTAACTAAATGTATTTTTCAGATGCTTTTATAGTGCCCGATAATCCGATAGTAGTAATTGCAATCCTATTGCCGCCATATTTATTAGCCAAAGCAAAAGATGACCTTACTTCATCAACATAATCTCTTTGACATCTGATAATTGATTTATACCTGTAATAATCATCGCATTTTTCAATTTCAAAGAACTTCATAACCCATAAATTAAAATCAGCAGTATTGAGTTCACCTTGAAACCTAGTGCATGCATCCCAAATAATTGTAACTAATTCATCTTTTGTAATTTGGGAAGTAATCTTAATATCTACAGTAAGATACCTATTATTTTTTCTAAGTGTTGGAGGCAATACTTTAAGCTTCATCCCTAACCCTCCTAACATGGTTTAAAATTAAATCTTCCCTATTATGATTATAATCTATAATATTAAACACAGTTTCAAAGGATTTATTAATCTCCGTATCAGTTAAACCAGTTTGTTTAAAAAAAGCAATGAAATCATGAGTAGTTCTAATATCAAATACAGATTCGGCTCTTGAAGACAATACCAACGGAAAATCGAATTTCCTATATAATGTATAAATATCTTTAAAATTTGAAAGTACCTTGGATCTATGAGATAAATAACTTTTTAAAACATCCTTAAAACATAATTCAATAGCTACATTGTTTTTAACAGCTTCCTTTGCAAGTACATGATTTAAGCCACAATCATATCTTCTAAGATATGGCCTTGATAAAACATCTATTTTTATATTTTCTAATGTGGCCCTATTTACTTTTAAATCACCACCCACAACAGAAATACAAGAAGATTTATTCCGAAATTTATTAACAGATTTTCTGATATCATTAATGTTTGACGATTTTATTTCCAAAGTATAATTAAAGTCAATGATATCCTCTAATGAATTATTTAAATCATCTTTAAAATCTAATGCATTTAAAAAGTCATTTGTATTATATGAAAAATTAATATGATTCCAACCATAAAAAGAAGCTTCTTTAGCTAATTTAATATTATTTTCTAAGCTACTTCCTTTAATATTTAAATCAAAAAACATAGTATCTATTTATAATTTTATCAATTAAATAATTTTTTAAATGAGTATTAGGTAAAACTCAAAAAATAATTTTTGAAAAAGATAAATAATAATTCAAATGTAAAATAAAGAAAATTTTTTATAGATGAATTTACTATTGGCAAACCAAAAAAAAAAGAAAAAAAGTGATTTAAAATCACTTTATTGATACCTATAGAAATTAACTTCCCAACTTACAGTTTCATAAAAATCAATAGTGAATGTCTCAGATGAACTGGAAGTATAACTAAATGAATCCGATCGAGTTTCAACAGAACTATGAGACCCCCACTCAACTCCACCAGACTCACCATTAGATCCATAAACTTTCAGATAATTACTAGCATAATTCTTAATAGGATATGCGGAAAGTTCAATTTTAATTTTCCCTTCAGGTACAGAAATTGATTTAGAACCCGAACCAGATCCCGAATAACTGCCAATTGGCTCCCATGATTTAGATTCAGTAATTATAGAAACATTTTCTTGAGTTTTAGCGCCATTAGTGCTGGAATTTTTACTATCTACCTGACCAACTTCCTGAGAAGAACTTGTATTTAGTGGAATATCATTAGATTCACCATTAGAATAATTATTTAATGTAAAAAATCCAATAGTGCCAACAAGAATTAGGACAATGACAATCAATAAAATTATTATAAGTTTAGAATTATCTTTAGTAGATTCTGGGTTGACATTTAGCGGTTTTCCACAACTTGCGCAAAATTTAGCATTTTTTCTATTTTCAATACCACAATGATTACATTTCATATTAATCAAAAACCCACACATTAATTATTAATACAATTTTTAAAATTACACATTAATAAAATAATTGGAATATGTATAATAATTTAATTAGTGTATAATCTGTTATAAAACATTTTATATTACAACTAACATATAATTCAAACATGGGGAATGAAAAAGATGAACTTTTGAAATTAACTTCATATGTTCAAATTTCTAAATATAGAGAAAAAACACTCAAATCCATTGGTGATGATGTTAAAATCCCAACCAATATTGCAAAAGATAGTGGAATTAGAACTAATCATATTTCAAAAGTTCTAAGCGAATTAAAAAGTAAAGAAATTGTTGAATGTATAAACGAAGAAGCTCGTAAAGGAAGATTATACCGATTGACAGATACTGGAAAAGATGTTTTAGAAACTATTAAAGACAAAGAGGATAAGGAAAATAAAGATTAATTTAAATCTATTCCTTCTTTAATATTTTTTAGCTCTTCAATAACTTTAGGATTTGAAGCTTCTTTAAAAACATCATATAAAATTTTCATTAACATACTATTTTTATCATTTAAATCAAAACATTCATTTGTTTCCATTAATATTGAATCATAATTCTGATTTTTTAAATCCATCTTATATTGTAATTTTATTTCTTGTCTTAAATCATTACCAATATACTTTTCTAGATAAACAATTATTTCATTTGCAAATGAATTACCAAACATTTCCATAGTTTTTATGGAGTTTTCATCAAATGAAGAATTTTTCACTAAAACATTAAAAGATCCATAATTTTGATATCCATATGGAATAAATCTACCTTCAACAGTATGGGCACAGTATTCATTCATAATTTTGAATTCTGGAATCATTAAAAAATACCATATGAAACTTTGTAATGTTGTTGATGTTTTCACATTAAATATATCACATAATAATGATTCAATAATAGAAAATAATAAATAATGTGCTAATTCATGAATAATAGTCGCAATTTGAACAGATTCATCCAATCTATCATCATAATAAATATGATTGCCTAAAAATATAAACCCTCTTTCATATCCCCTTGCTTTAGTTTTACATGGAGTGAAAACACTTGCTAAGTTTAAAATTTTATCTTTTATCGTGTTTCCATGAATTTCAATAAAATTTGCTCTTAAAAAAATATTTTTTAATAAGTTATTATAATTTTCATCAGTTATTTTAGCATTCAATAGTAAATTTTCATTAAATTCACTGAATAGAACATCAAAATCATCAATATGGATAGGATTAATTTGCATATTACATTTAAAACAAAATTCTACATAATCATCATTAATTGAACCACAATAAGGACAAATATGTTCTAAAATAAATTTATTACCACAATGAGTGCAGTAATTATTTTCTTTAAAGTTTAAAGTTCCACAAATATCGCAATTTTTCAATGAAATCACTACCGAAACATGTTTTTAAGACTTTTTACTGTGTTATTAATAGAATTTCTTATAATCATCCTATTTTTAATATTTTTACCGCAATTAGGACAAAATTCTGTATCCCAATCTATGATTTCACCACATGAGCAAACAATTTTTGAGTGGATTAATCTTTTAGGATTTAATGGTCTTTCACAATTCTGACAAAATTTAGCAGAAATTGGATTCTTATGTCCGCAAACACAAACAATTAACGAACTTTCTTTTTTTAAATTGGATCCACATTCAATGCAAAATGAAGAATTAATATCATTCAAAGTAGAACAAACACATAATAATGCCATGTCTGATAAAGGACCATAATTTATCAAAGGTAAACCACAATTTCGACAAAATTGAGCAGATTCTTCATTTTCTTCACCGCAAAAACAAAAAACAGAATTCTTGAATTCTAAATTAAAATTACTATAATTACCCTTTTTATATATTTTAGTTTCATGCAACTGTTTTCCACACATTTCGCAAAATAAGTTTTCTTTATAATTAATTGCACCACATTCACATAAAACATTATCTAAATTAAATTTTGGTTTAGATTTATTTTTTAAAATTCTAGCTAGTTTGCTATGAGACCTTTTTGTTCCGCACATATAACAGAATTCATTGTTTACATCATTTATGTATCCACAATGACATATATCGTATTTAAAATCCTCACATTTACTTAAAATATACGGAGAAAAATCAATTGAAAAATTAAAAAATCCAATATCATGTATTGGTGGTGTAAAAACATAAGATTCTTCTTTTTCTGTGTAACTTGTTTTATATCCACATCCTGAACAATATGGATCATTTGGAAGAATCCTATGGCCACATTTTTTACAATAATTCCCTAATGTCATATTATATCTTAATTTTTAGATAAAGATTGAATTTCTTCAACAATTTTGGATAAAACTTCTTCACCCAATCCTTCAATATATTTAATGGATCCGGCACATTCATGGCCGCCCCCATCAATACCTGCCCAAGGTACTAATTCTATCATTTTAGATACGATTTCATTTACATTGAAACCATATTGTTCATTAACCGCATCAGTAGCTCTAAATACACCAAAATCAGGACCATGGCCCAAAGTCACAATAGGTTTATCTTCACCCAATTCCTGTTTTACACTATCATGGACAAAACCACATGTTTTACCTGGAGCTGGAAATGTGAATTTATGCGCATATTTTTCAACATCAATAAGATTAAAGTAAATTCCATTTTCAAGCTGAGCTCTTTTAATATTCGGAAGAGCCGCTTTAAGTTGAGTATCAACTCTTTTTTGATATTCTTTATATAATGCATCAATCATTTTTTTATGCTTATCAATGTTATCAACAGCTAGAATAGTATCCATTATTCCTCTACCATTCATAAATCTTAAGAAATATGCTTCAAAGTCGACACACTCTGCAATTTTAGCCAAATGTTCTTTTTCAAATCCTTTTTGACCAGCAAGTTCCAGATATTGAGCAACTTCACCACATTCCGCTTTATCTCCCAATGCTGCAATAGCAGGTAAATGTTTAATTAATTCTTTTACTTCAGGATTAATTAAATGAGCAACTTCTGTTGCAAGAGCACCTGCAGTCAATTGTGAATCTCCACCAACCAAATATGGATTTACATGACAATCAACATATTCATCAACTGCAACTGTAGCGCCATATATCTCTCCATCTTTAACATCCTTAGTTAGTAATTCACCAGGATAATGATGATCTATAACAACAACTTCAATATCATAAATTTTAGCTTGCATTAAAGCAACAATATCCTCTTCAGTAGATCCATTATCTAAAAGAACAATTAATGGTAATTTTTGACCATGCCTTTCTTGATCTTCTAATGCAAAAGATAAATCTTTAACTACATCTTCAAGTTCATAGAATGGTGCTTTACTTGGAGATCTTTTGAAATAATAATATTGAGCATCATTACTTGGATTTATTTCTTCTATTAATGGAATAATGGCTTTTTCCATTGCAACACCTGAACAAATACCATCCGCATCATTGTGGTGTCTAAGTAAAATTGTCCTACCATCAAGTATTGCTCTTCTGATTTTTTGTGCGGCCTCTCTCATCTTAGGTTTAAGTCTATTTAAAACATCACTTTCCACTAAGAAATCAACATGTTGAGGTTCAGCTTTCTTGTTTAATGCATCATCGATTAATTTATGTAATTTTGCAGCGTTTTCTTCATTGAGTTTTACCATTGAAGATGACTCAATTTGTTTTTTTCCACCATGTTCGTTAACTTCACCTACAACTTGCACTGCGTCACCAAATTCGATTTCAGGATATGATCTTTCACCAGCCTTATCAAAAGCAGCTATCTCAATTGTAGCAGTTTCATCACTAATTATAAAAATAGTAGGGCCAGAAGTTTGTTGGATTTGTTGAACCTCCCCGTCAATTCTAACCATCCTACCTTTTTTAACTTCAAGATTGCCAATTAAATTTCTTGGGAATGTCTTAGTTAATTTTTTAATATTATAAGATTCAACATGAGCAGGAGCCAAATCAATTTTTCGCTCTCTAGATTTAATTGCAGTAACATAAACAATTACATCATCACCCACTTTATAACCAAAGTTGTCTCCTCTCATTAATCCCCAAACATTGTTGTTTAAAGTAACAAAAGCACCATATTTTTCAATTCTAGTGATTCTTCCTTTGTATAATTTGTCTTTATCCATGTCGCTCATTTGACATAATGAATCTAAGACATAGACATCACGAGCTGCACTTCTACGAGCTTCAAATTTATCATATTTAGTCTTTTCCAATTTTCTTTTTTCTTCACAACTAGCGCATAACTCATGTTGATCGCCAATGGATTTACCGCAATCCCTACATACATTAATTTGACCGGTTCCATGACAGTGTGGACATTCTTCAAAAACTTCAACTTGACCTTTTCCATTACATGTTTCACATGGAATATCTTCTTCAGCGTCTAAGTCAAATTTTGCTTTTGCATTACTGTTTACACCTTTAAAATGATTGCCCACATCAAAAGCATCATCTTCATAACCTGTTCCACCACAAGCTTCACATTCTTTATAGTCCACTACTACTGAACCTCTTCCTTTACATTTTGGACATTTTGTCTTCAATTTTAAAAACCCCTTTTGTTACATAACAAAATTTTGTTGTTTGAATAAGTCTGAATTATTTTCAACTATTGCATTACGTTCTTTTTGATATTCTGTAGCCTTATACATTAAATCATTAGCTTGTGATGCATAGTTTGTACCAGTATAATTTGAATAAACTTCAAAACATTCAATTGCTTCTTTTAAATTATCAACAGCATCAATTTTTAATTCTAATTCCATAATAACAGTATCAATATATTTTTCTTGAATCTCATTTATATCAGAAGAAAAATTATCTCGTATAACATTTAATTTAATTAGACTGTTATTATAATTATTTTCAGCAGATATTGCCTTATTTTTTGCTTCATGAAAGTTTTTATTATTAACTAATTGAACAGCTTCATTATAATCCTTATCTCCATTAACAATAGAATCACTAATATCGGGCATGGTTTTATTAATACTATCCATTGAACTATCAATGAAGAAAATAGCTGCAGAAATGAATAATAAAACTGAAATAAAAATTATTAATTTACTATAATTTGACACGATATTAGGTATATAAAAAGATATTATTAAAATTTTTCATGAT
>CAYFRZ010000084.1:0-7325 GCA_964345675.1 uncultured Methanobrevibacter sp. | reverse complement strand
ATTGGAATTTAAACAATGAAAAAGAAAAAAATCACACAAGTTTTTGAAAGAGCCGGTATCTTTTTGGGTAAAAGAATTAAATAGTAAAGATAAATATAAATTAATAATCACAAATGAAATTAGAAAATTTACAAAAATGGGTGAAAAAGATGAATAATCCACTTCAAGAAGAAATTTTAAAATTAAAAGAAGAAAAAAATGCAATAATACTTGCACATAATTACCAACCAAAAGAAGTTCAAGAAATCGCGGATTTTCTTGGAGATTCATTAGAATTGTGTATTAAAGCTTCTGAAATTGACGATAAAGATTTAGTAATATTCTGTGGCGTGGATTTCATGGCTGAAACTGCATTTATTTTAAACCCTGATAAAAAAATTGTTATTCCAACTTTAGAAGCAGAATGCCCAATGGCACATATGTTGCCTGAAGACGTGCTTTTAAAAGCAAAAGAAGAACATCCTGATGCAGGAGTTATTCTTTATGTAAACAGTATTGCTGAAGCTAAACAACATGCAGATACATTATGTACTTCAGCTAATGCAGTTAAGGTTGCGCAAAGCATACCCCATGATAAAATATTATTTGGACCTGATAAAAACTTAGGAACTCACGTAGCAGATAAAATGGATAAAGAAATCATTCCAGTACCTAAAGACGGACACTGTTACGTTCACAGATTATTCCATGTTGAAGATGTGGAACTTAAAAGAGAGCAACATCCTAATGCAGAAATAATCTGCCACCCAGAATGTGATATTAAAGTTCAAAAAGCATGTGATAAAGTAATGTCCACTGGAGGAATGTTACGACACATTGCAACAAGTGATAAAGAAGAATTCGTAATTGGAACTGAAATTGACATGATTACAAGAATTAATGCAGAGGTTCCTGGAAAGAAATTATATCCTTTACTTGAAGGAGCGATTTGTGAAACAATGAAATTACATACACTTGAAAAAATTAGAGATTCGCTTGTAAACGAAGCTCCTCAAGTTACATTACCAGAAGATATCGCCAATAAATCTAGAAAAGCAGTACAACATATGCTCAATGCATCAAAATAAATAAAATAAAAAGCTATTTAAATAGCTTTTTTATTCTATTACATATTTATTTAAAAATGAAAATATTTTTAAAACAGAAAAATATGATTCCCCATTATCAAATTCGCCTTCATCTAACGGAATCACCATTACCTCAACATCATCAATTGCATTTTTTAATGGTAAAACTTCTTTTTCAACATCTACCAAGAATTGATCTTCAATTGCTATAATTACAGTTTTAGCTTTAATTTCAGATAATTTATCCTTTACATCATATTCTAAAAGACAATCACAAAGATACTTTAAATCATAAACATCCCTAAACAAACCATCTTCTACAAAGTTATCCAATAATGCATCAATTTCCTCTCTTGACAAATTGGATAACATATTTTTTGATAAATAATTTAAAAACAACATTTTATTAACTGCAACCACTAATTTAGATAAAGAAGAATCATATACTTCTGAATAAATATTGTCATTTGAATCCAATACACTTTCCATGCATTTAAAAAAGACATAACTACTACCTGACAACTTAGCCAAATTATTCATAGATAAAATAAATTTCATATAATCCGGATATTCACAAGCCCAGGTAAATACTTCGCATCCTCCAACTCCTTCACCAATAATGGCCAGAACAGAGTCTAACTTAAATTTTTCTTTTAAAAACTGCTTTTTAAAATTGACACAATCCCTAAAGGTATATTTCGGAAAATTATATTTTAACTCAGTAGTAGATGGGGAACAAGACTCAGGAGAACCTAATGAGATAATTCTAATAAAAAAATATTTTTTATCACGAATAAACTCAAGATTATCTTCATCAGAAATATGTCCTACATTTAAATAATTATGAAAATTAACTAAAACAGATCGTTCACCTTTAAGAGTGGGGCAAAATACAATTGCATTAGTAATATTTCCATCATCATCATATTTTGGAAATCCCATAGTACTATATTCAACATTAACATCTTCAAGAACCTTACCGGATTCAAATTCAAAAGAGGACATTACAAAATTACCAAATTCAACATTTAAATCTCGAAAAATACTAACACACCCCTAATATTAATTGATTAAAATATAATATTTTAATTATATAAATAATTTCACACCATATCTTCTAAAAAACTTGACAAAAACATAGCCATTTCTATTTCTTCACGAGCAATAAAATCATCTAATCTAAATTTTGCAGCATCACTTTGAAAAGGATATAACTTATCTTCAAAATATATTTTAATAATCAATTTATTGTCATTAATTGAAGTTTTTTCATCTAAATTTTCCATAAGATAATTAATTTGTGTTGACAATAATCCAGATACTTCATATTCAATGAATTTACGATTATTTACATCCCCATAATCTAAAATTTTAACAAACATTAAATTCACCCATAAATTCTTTTAATTCATTTGAAATTGTATCCAATTCATTGAAGCATAGATGACCCAAGTCCGAATCCATTATTATTAATTGAGAGTCATTAATCATATTAGACATTGGAACAGCATCCAATTCAGGTGGAAAATGAGGATCTTGATTACATGCAATTATTAATGTTTTTGATTTGATTTTATCTAAATTTTCTTCAACATCAAAATACATGCATGATTCATTACAATACTTTAAGTCATAAATATCTGTTTCAATACTTTCATTTCCAAAATTTTCAAATTCAGAACTTAATTCTGATTTAGACATCTCCCGTAATGTTTTTTTTGATAATCCAAAATTAAATTCCGCTAAACAAGCAATTCTTAATGTTCTAATCAGAGAATAAGTTAACTCACCACTATTATAATCAGGATCAGATTCAATAATTTCATTTACAAATTGCGAGAGTATAAAATCATGTCCTGCAACTTTATAACTACTAACACCACAAATAATAAAATCTGCATAATCTGGAAAATCTATTGAAGAAGTTAGACAGACAAAACCCCCCATAGAGTTACCAATCATTCCCAAAACATGATTAATATTGAATTTTTCAGCTAAGAATTTTTTTTGAAAGTTAACCACATCTTTAATAGAATATTTTGGAAATTTATTTTTTAAATCAGTACTTGATGGCGAACAAGATCCCGGAGATCCCAATGCTGAAATACAAATGAAAAAATATTTTCTTTCATCAAAAGCATCATTTTCACCCAGTAATGGTGCAAGTTTTTTTATTGACACATAATTACCTAAAGAACCATGACAATAAACAATAGCGTTTTTTATAATTCCATCATCATTATAAAGAGGAGTTCCAAAAGTCATATACTCAACAGTGACATCATTTAAACAAGCTCCATTTTCAAATTCAAATGAATCCAACATGAAATATTCATTTTTTGATATAAAATAATCTTCATCGTAAATTATAATTCCCCACTTCAAATTAAATTAAATAATTCTTTAAAAAACAAATTATTTAAATTAAACTAAACAATGTTATTATAATGAAATATAAAATTTTAGAAACACCCAGTTGCGAAGATGGATACGACATAGTTCAAGAAGCCCTACGTAAAAAAGCAACAATATTAATCTTTGCTTGTTGCAAAGTTAGTTATGAAGGAAGAGCATTAAGTGAACTCAACTGGGGAGAACGAATAATAATGATTAAACCAGATGGAGCATTTTTAATCCATCAAGAGAAAAAAGTAGAACCTGTAAACTGGCAGCCCCCAAAATCAAGAACTAGAAGTTATATTAAAAATGACAATTTATTCTTAGAAAGTCATAGACGAACCCCAAAAGAATTATTAACTGTAGAAATTAGAAAAATCCAATTTATAAATTATGCCAATATTGAAGACTTCGAAGAGCTTGAACAAGCAGGATATGAAAAAGATATGAGCGACATGATTATGGAAAAACCTCACATGATAGAAGAAGGTTTTACACCAACTGCTCGTGAATATAGTGTAGAACATGGATTTATAGATATTTTGGGAAAAGATAGTGACAATAATTTAATGGTTCTTGAGTTAAAAGCACGTAAAGCAGGAGTCACAGCAGTAAAACAACTTAGACGCTATCTTCAAGATTTAAAAAACACAGACAATGATTATTTAAAAGAGTGCGAAGCCCAAAAGAAAAAAATTAGAGGAATGCTTGTTGCACCTTCAATTATGGATGACGCATTAGAATTGCTTAAAGAAGAAGGTATTGAATTTTTATCTATTGAACCCCCTCGTGAATTAAAAAGAGATAAAAAAATAACATTGGATGCATTTTAATCCAATGCATCTTCAATTTTTTTCAATTCATTATTATAATAATTTATTGTGTATAAATTAGCAGGAATAGATTTAGTTACATGACAATCTTTTTCCAATTTATAAACAAGATAATCTTCACCATTTAACGGAATAGATTCATTATCATCCAATAATTCTAAATTATCAAGTTCATTTAGGATATTTTCATATTCTTTTTCTTCAAGCTCGATTAATTCATCCAATTCCATTTTTTGTGCTTTAGGATTTAAATGAGTTGCAATAGCTACAAAGCCATTAACCATTTTATTAGATAATTCAAATCTCGCAGTTCTAATTTCCACCATAGAAAGTTTTACATGATTCAAAGTATTTTTAGTAACAGGAATTTCACTAGATAATCCAATTTGGTTAATTTCATAGTTATTTTTCCACTGCCCTATTTTATAAATAGCATAATTCATATCATTAACATTAATCTTTTCTTCATCAACCATACTATCACAACTATAAATATCTTTTTAAACAATAAAAACATTATTATAAATATTGTTAATAATAAATTTAATTTTTAATGGAGGTTAAACTGTGAAAAAATGTCCCGAATGTGGAAATCCTAGTTATGATGGAGCCCCAGTTTGTGGAAACTGCGGATATAAATTCCCTAAAGCTAAAAATTCAGTGCCTAAAGGAGAAGATATCTTCAAAAAAGAACACAAAAAGGAAAAACCTTCCAATGACGAAAGTACACTTAATATTTTAAAGCAAAAGAAACTTATTATTGGAATAATTTTATTTATAACTTTAATTTTAATTTGTGGAATCTTTTTAACTGGATCAAATAATAATTCTTCACCTATTCAAAGTGTTAATTCAGAATATAATGCAGGATCATTTTCATTTAAATATCCTAGCAATTGGCAGGAAATAAATCAAACTGATGAAGATCATCCAGGAGCAGTATTCTACAAAACAACAAACAACACTACTGTTGAATATTATAATGTCACAAGTAGTGCATCATCCCTAAAAGAAATAAATCAAAATAGAATCACACATGCTCAAAGTGTAGGTGCATCCGTTACACTTCTTGAAACAATAACACTAGATGGAAGAAATGCATCGAATATTATTTTAGAGAATGCTGATGGAAATTACACAAGATATGTTTCAATGTTTAGTGATGGTGAATTATATGTATTCAGACTTTCTGGAGAATCTGTCAATTCAATTACATCCGATGAAATCAATGACATGATAAATTCTGCAGACATATCTTAAGTATGATTAATAAATCATACTTTTTTTTCTATTTTTAAAGTGTAAAAATGACAAAAATTAAGCTTGCTTTATGTCAGATGAATGTTGTCGACAATAAAAAGGAAAATATTAAAACAGCAAAAATGATGATTAAAGAAAGTGTATCCGAAAATGCTGATTTTATAATATTGCCCGAAATGTTTAATTGCCCATATTCTAATGATAAATTTATTGAATATGGAGAAAAAGAACACAATAACTCAACACTTAACGAAATTTCAAGATTAGCTAAAACAAACAATGTATATATTCTTGCAGGTTCCATTCCTGAGAAAGAAGAAGATAAATTATATAATGCTAGTTATCTATTTGATAATTGTGGAGACATAATTGCAAAGCACAGAAAAATGCATCTTTTTGATATTGACATTAAAGGAAAAATAACATTTAAAGAATCAGATGTATTAACTGCAGGTAATGAATTTACAATAGCTGATACCAAATTTGGCAAAATTGGTATTGGAATCTGTTATGACGTTCGTTTCCCAGAACTTGCAAGGATTATGGTTGAGAATGGAGCATTAATTCTGATATATCCCGGTGCATTTAATATGACAACAGGTCCTGCTCATTGGGAATTATTATTCCGTTCAAGAGCTCTTGACAATCAAGTTTTTTGTGTTGGTGTTGCTCCTGCATTAAATGAAACCTCAATTTACCAAAGTTATGGTCATTCAATTATCACAAATCCATGGGGAGAAGTAGTAGTCCAAGCTGGTGAAAATGAGAGTTTAATAATTTCAGAAATTAATCTATGCGAAATAAAAAAAGTAAGAGATGAATTACCTCTTTTAAAGAATAAAAGAGATGATCTCTATGAATTTATTCTCAAATAACTATTTTAATTTAGATAATCTTTTTTCAAAATAAGATAATTTTTTATCATTATCTGCAAATACTTCAATTGCAGTTTCAATTACTCTAATCTCATTGTCATAGTCATTAGCTTTTCTGTATAAAATACATAATCTTTTGTATGGAGCATCTTTAACTTGTTTTGCCTCAACATACCTTTCATATTCTTTAATAGCTTTTTGAACATTAGTTTTTTCCATTTCTTTAATGGTGCTCATTGGAATAACTTTGACTATTGCTTCTCCAGAAGATTTTGCTTTTTGTATTTTTTCTGCTTTCTTAATAGCTTTATTACAAGATTTTTTAAAGTCTTTGTCATTTTCGGATTTTCTAGCATCTTTAATTAATTTAATTGCTTTTTCAGTTGCAAGATCACCTAATGCCTGAATAGCTGCTAACCTAACACCCCAATCTTCATCTTTGAGACATTTTGCAATAGAATCAAGTTTATCAACTGCCTGAAGTTCACCCAATGCACGTACAGCAACTTTTCTAACACCAAAATCTTCATCATCAGTGGATTCAACAAAATAAGGAATAACTTTCTCATTCTCTGTTTCTTTAAGCGCAAAAGCTAAAAATCTTTTATTTTTACCTTCAACATTAATAAATTCCTCAATTAATTTATCAACAGCCACTTCACCCATATTACCTAAAATTTCAGCTGCTTTAAATCTGACTTGTGCATTATCATCAGTAGTAGCTTTAATTAATGGTTCAATAGCAGATTCATCAGTAACACCAACTAATGATTCTATAGCTTCTTTTCTAACATTAACATCATCATTAGACAATTTAAAAATAGCATCATCAAAACTTAAATTAGTCATGATAATAAGTTAGTTTTTAAGAATATATAATCTTTTAAAAAAAA
>CAYFRZ010000083.1:0-7383 GCA_964345675.1 uncultured Methanobrevibacter sp. | reverse complement strand
ATATCAATGGCATTGAAGAAATATAGGAAATTAATGCAGATTATTGCTTTAACATCAAGTATCATTGCTTTTGGAGGTTTGCTTTATTATCTGGAATCTGCAGACATATATTCTCAATCAATAAATTATCTCGTATTCCACATATTAACTTCAATAACTTTCATGTTAGTTCCAACAAATGGAATATTCAAATCCTTAACTGTAAAATCAAAAATAAGTAAACTTTCATTTAACTTAATCATATACAGTTTGCTTGGAATTTGTTTAACATACTCCATATTTGAATTTTTAAGACAAGCACTAAGGCCATATGTTGGACATCTTTCAATTCTCACATCTGTTTCATCTTTAATATTTATAACCGTCTTAGTTATTTATTATTCAAGAAAATGGGTACTTAATGATTTAGAAAGTCAAATATTGAAAAATGAAGCTATGGAATTGCAAAAAACAATTGAAAATGTCCAATCATTATCTAAAATAGCTATAGTAAATGGTAATCAAAATAACTACAAATGGACTAGTGAAATATTTGAAATCTTAGAAATACCTCCAATAAAAGGAAATATTACTGAAGATTTAATTTTAAAATATGCGATGCCCCAATCTATTGAATTAATATCTAAAAAACGTGAAGAATCTTTAAATTATTCCAAACCTGGAGATACAATAAATTTTGAAGAAAATATTATTGTGAAAACTCCTAAAGGAAATAAAAAATGTCTTAAATGTTTTATAAATTTTTTCATTGAACCTGATTTAAAAACAAGAACAATGCACGGATTTATTGAAGATATCACTGAAGAAATGGAAATTAAAAAAGATTTAGAAGATTCATTTCAAAATCAAACAATTTTACTCAAAGAAGTTCACCATAGAGTAAAAAACAACCTACAAATCATCTTAAGTTTAATTAATTTAGAAATAAGATTAAACAAAGAAGGATATGAAGATATTGTGAAGAAAACAAGGAACAGAATATTATCAATGGCAACAATTCATGAACAAGTATACAACTCTTCAGACATTGCACACATTGATTCTGAACAATATATTCAATTAACTTTAGGGAATTTATTTAATGTATACGATGCCAATATTAATTTAGACTTAGACATTGAACATTATGAAATACATATGGATAAAGCAATTCCTCTTGGTTTAATTATTAATGAATTAGGTTTAAATACCATTAAATATGCATTTAACGAAGATGAAACTGGAAGTTTCCATGTGAAATTTAGAGAAAGCAATAATAACTGCGAAATTGAGATATGGGATGATGGTAAAGGTCTTCCTGATGATTTTGACTTTAATTCATCAAAAAGTTTAGGATTTACAATCATTAAAAATATCATTAAACAATTAGACGGCGAATATGAACTTTTAGATTTATCAAAAGGATTTGGAATAAAAATAACTTTTAAAGATGAAATTTAAATTAAAAAAAAATATGAGGAAATCCTCATATTATAATTCTGCTTCATCCAATTCTTCAATCTTTTTATCAAAGTCAATGAATTTACGAGCAAGCCCTGAGAAGTAAGGAATATAAACTTTTGAGAAAGTAACTCTTTCAGGATTTTCACCCATTTCAGATATCCTATCTTTTACCCTATGAATTTTACGTTCCACTTCATCATACATCAAATCTCCAGGGAATTCACCGATAAATACACCATCAGCACCATTTTCAAGTGCATATTGAATATGCCTTGGCCTTACACGATTTACTGAAATTACTTTAATAATATGAATAGATTCAGGATATGATAATCTATTTACACCAATATTATCTGCAGCCGTATACCCAATATTATCTAAAAATACCAGTATTACACGTTGACCTTCCTGTTTTTTAGACAGTACTCCTTTAATTGTCGACATGATTTTTTCATCGATATTTCCATTAACTGTAATAGCTCTTTGATTACATTCTACAAGACATTTTCCACATCCATTACAGCTCATTGGATCAATATAAATTTCATCGTTTTGTATACTCATAGATTTGTATTTGCATCTTTTTATACAATCACCACATACAATACATTTTTCAGTATCAATTTCTGCAATAAACGGTTCAATTTCAACACCACCATAATTGTATTCATTGACTTTTGATGCAGCTGCGGTTGCTTGCATGATTGAATCAGTAATATCTTTCGGATCTTGTGCGGTTCCACATACGAATATTCCTTGAACATCAGTAGTTACAGGTTTGATTTTAGGGTGAGATTCTTTAATAAATCCATCCTCAGTAGTACCAACATTTAAAACTTCAGCAATTTCTATTGTACCCTCAGATGGTTCCATTGCGGTTGATAAAACTACCATATCCGCTTCAATTTCTACAAATTCGCCTTTAATAGTATCTTCCGTCCTAACAATGAAGTTTTCTCCTTTTTTAACAACTTCACCTGGACGTCCTCTAATGAATCGAACTTCATTTTCCTGAGTATGTTTATAATACTTTTCAAACATTCCGGGAGTTCTAACATCCGTATAACAGATTAAAACATCAGTATCCGGATATTTATGTTTAATAATATTGGCATTCTTCAGTGCTATAGTACAGCAGATTTTAGAACAATATTTATGTCCATCCGGTTTTTCATCTCTTGAACCTACACATTGAATCATTACAACACGCTTTGGAACTTCCCCATTAGATTTTAAAAGTTTACCTTTGGTTGGTCCGTTAACCCCTGTAATACGTCCTAATTCAGATTGTGTTATTACATCATCATAACGAGTGTAACCATATTCAGGTCTTTTTTCCATGTCAAATAATTTATGTCCTGTTGCTACAATAACTGAGCCAACTTGAAGTGGGATTCTTTCAGATTTCCCCTTAAGTTTAATGGCTTTCATATTACATTCCCTAAAACAATCACCACATTTAGAACAATTATCCATGTCAATAACATATGCTTCAGGATATGATTGACCAAATGGTCTATAAATTGCCTTTCTTAAAGACAGATTATCATTCCAGTCATTTGGAACTTCAACTTCACATACTTCTGCACATTTACCACAAGCAATACATTTTTCAGTATCAACATATCTAGGATATTTCTCTAAAATTAAATTGTAAGTCCCAGCACGCCGTTTAGTTTCAATAACTTTAGTATTAGTCAATACCTCAATGTTCTCATTCCAAACAAGCTCATTTAAAATTGGATTTAAAAGACACATTCCGCATTCCTCTGCAATTTTAACAGGGGAGAACACTTTACCAATTTTAGCCATGTGCCCACCAATTGATGGAGATTGTTCTATTAAAGTAACTTTTGTTCCCTGTTTAGCAAGAGACAATGCAGCATTCATTCCAGCAATCCCACCACCAATTACTGCAACTTCATCTGGGGTTTGACAATAAATCGGATCCACCGCATCAGATTGTTTGACTTTCTCAATAGAAGCATTAATTAATGCAATAGCTTTATTAGTTGCTTTTTTACTATCTGAATGTACCCAAGAACATTGTTCTCTAATGTTTGCCATGTCCATTAAATAAGGGTTTAATGGTTTAATATAATCCTGAAATGTTTTTTCATGACTTATTGGTGAACATGCCGTAACTACAACACGGTCAAGGTCATGATCAAATATTGCATCACGAATTATTTTACGTCCATTAAGTGAACATAAATTTTCAAATTGTCCGATGAATTCTACATCTAAAGCATCCTTCACTTCATTTAAATCAATAATATCTGCAATATTTCCCCCACATTCACATAAAAACACGCCAACTTTTAAATCATCCCTCATTTCTCAACCTCCTTTAAGTCCTTAATTACAGAATCAATTGGTACTGTATGAGCTTTAACACCTATAACCTTGTCAAAGTCTCCCCCCATAGCCAATGCAATAAATTGTGCTATATTAAGATGTATTGCTCTGAATTTTCTGCCTTCACGTTCTCCTATTAAATGCTGATATCTGTCAAATTGAATATGGCAATTTGGACATAAATGAACTAAAATATCTACATCTTCATCTTCAATTGAATTCATTTTATCAGCAGTTGCTGTAAATGATAATTCCGGATTTGAATATCTTTGTCTAAATCCTGTTCCGCATGTTGCACGTTTATGATCATACCATCCAATTGTTTTACAACCACATTCTTCTATTAATTCATCGAGAATATTAGGATCCCTTACACCACCAATTGTATCTTCATAATGCACTTTACAATAATGACAACCATGATGAGTTGCTATAGTATACTCACTTAAATCATATTTAATGTTTTCTTTAATTTCATCTTTTTTACCATATAAAATATCAACAACATGGAATATATTCTCCGTTGGTTTTAAATCATCTTTCTCATATTTTAGGTGAGATAAACCATTTTCATCAAATAATTTGTTAATATGCTTTCTTAAATCATCTTTTTTGTTGAGCAATTTTACTGATTTTTTATTAATAGCATAACATGTTGCACACATCATGACTAAATTTTTACGACCTAAATCACCAGCTATTTTAAAATTTCGTGCCCCAATGGCAGTAGTATCAATTTGGTCAAAAACATCAGAATAATGTCCAAGTCCAGTACAACAAGTTTGTTTTTCTGAAATTGCATAATCAATACCCAATTTATCAAATATAAACTTTGTTGATGCTTCAACACCAGGATACTCAACACTAACAAGACAACTTCTAAATAAAAGAATATCTTTATCAGGAATGAATTTCATTTTCTTTCTCCTGTGCAGTTCTTATTTTTTCAATTTTATCTTTAAAACCAGTTATTGACAGAATTGTACTTACTTCATCAATAACTTCTTTAGAAGGCATTAATGGAGGATTTAATTCCAATTCATCTCTAATTTCATCCAAATGTAATCTGAAATTCCACCATCCAGGTACATCACGGTCAATGTCTTTGAAAAATATTTCAGGAATTGCACCAATAGCTGCCGTAAAGTATGAATCAGCAAAACCCATGTACTCATAAAGTTTATCATATCCAATTTCATTTTTAATTGCAAATTGTTTTAGTATTTGATTTACTTCACATACACTATTTCCAACTGGACATACACTATGACAAGTATAACAATAAAAACAATCCCAAATACAATCATCTTCCAAAATTGATACATCACCATCCAATACCCTTTCAATTATATCACGAGGGTTATAATCTGAATGTTTTGCCGCAGGACATGTGGATGTACACATCCCACATTGAACACATTTTAAAACTCCATCTTCTTTGGAGTTTTTTACATCATCAATGATTTCTTCTGCAAAATCAATCGGTGAATCTGTAATTTTTTGCATATAAAACACCTATAATTTAAATTCTTGATTTTGAATCATTTTCTTTAATTTTAATGATAATTTATTTCCTCTTAATCTATCAGACTGTCTACAAATAATAGGAATATTTACATTTTCATTATTAATTGTTAAATCAACACTTCCAGTGTCCATATCAAAAGCATCATGGAGACAATGATTAGAACACATTCCACAGCCGAAACAATGGGTTAAATCTAATCTCTCATTTGAAAATGCATTTGTTGGGCAAATTTCTTCCACAATACAAGAATCACATTTAGAACATTTGAATCTATCATATTTAGGTCTTAAACCATGTTCTCCCCATAATTGCTCATAATCCGTTTCAGTGAGTGGAAGATGACGTCCTTTAATATCCGCTACCGGAATGCTGACTTTATCATCAGTTATGAGTAAATTATTATAAATCTCTTCATTTAACACAGGTATTGGAATAGCTACAGTATCATAAACTTCTCCACCTTGACCAGTTTTAAAACCACCAATATAATAAGGGTCCATTTGTGTTAAATCTGCACTTAGCATTAAATTTGGTTTTTCAGGACTTGATCTTGTTCCATTTCCAAGCATATATCCTTGTGTTCCATTTAGGAGAATTTTAATTCCTTCTTTAATGACATTTTGATGAACATCATTTTGAAGCGGATTTAAATCTCCACATCCAGAAAATGTTAATCCAGTTAAGTTTCCTTCAAGAGGTTTTGCTGCAAATATTGATGAAATAGGTTCTTTATTTGGATTTGTAAAAGCAGTGTAATTTTTAAATGCCATACGAGTACCAATTAATTGTGCTCTTATAATATCTTCTTTAGTTATTGTGTTTTTAATTGTTTTACCTTCAACACTTTCAACTCTTACATTAATTTCTTTTCCTTCAAGTATATCTTTAAATAAGAATCCTCCACCATAATTTTCATCATGAATTGCATGTGCGGTTCCATGAAGAATCACATCAACAGACCCTAACCATTCATTTGGGCAAGGTCCTGCATATGCTGGAACTCCATTTAAATAAACTTCCTTTGCTCTTATAAATTCACCAGGTTCAGAAACTACAAAATTTAAAATAGCTGCAGTGCCGCTCATTACACCACATGTTCCGCAGGTAACTACATCAACTTCATCAAAACTTGGTGATTCATCTTTTTTGATGAGTTTTTTAAATTCTTCTGCAGTGTAAATATTAGCTTCACCATTGGTGATTTTTTCATTAATTGCACCAATTGTTCTATTATTAGACAATTAAATACCTCTTTTTATAATTTTCCGAATGTATCTCCCCTTAAACCTCTTCTTAATGTTTCAAGAGAGGTAATTTCATCACTAGAAATATTTCCCAAATTAACTGTGTTTCCAAGTTTCAAAATGAAAAATACCTGTTGATTTTTGTTTGGTGCTTCCCAAAGGATTTTTTCTGAATCAATACTGTTTGAAATCAAATCTATTTCATCTTCTTTTGCATTACCATCCTTGTCAAAAATTCCAATATTTTTTCCACCTTCACGAGCTTCCACAATTATTAATGATGATCCTGCATTAAGTTCATCTTTCATATTAGAAATTCTCTCATCAATAGATAACTTTTTATCCAATGCGGGATCTTTTTTTCCAATTTCAGACAAAACTTCAAAACCTGCATCTTTTGCTTTTTCAATGCACTCTAATTTATCTTCATGAGGAATCATTGTTGATCCATCGGATACTTCAATAGCAGGAAAACCTAAATTATGTGCTTCAACAAAGAATTCTTCAAGTTTATTTTTTGTATAAGCAAGTTCAAAAAGAGTTCCACCAGTATAAGGAGTTATTTCATGAGATTTATACATTTCAACTTTTGATTTAATAATCTCCTGTTCGTGGACAATGGATGTTCCCCATCCAAATTTTAAATAGTCCACATATTCACCTGAAATGTCCATTAGACTGCTTGCAGTTTCAAGACCTAATCCTTTGTCTAAAACCATTGTTAATCCGCATGTTCTAGGTTTTTCTTCTCTTTTAATAGATAAAAATTCAAAAGACTTCAAAATATCAACTCTAATAATTTTAATTTCA
>CAYFRZ010000082.1:0-7436 GCA_964345675.1 uncultured Methanobrevibacter sp. | reverse complement strand
TTTAAATTTAACACAACTTATATTAACTTTTTAAACAGATATAATATTAGAAAGTTAATGGGTATTTTTATGTTAGAGTGGACTATTTGTAAAAATTGCGGTACAATATTGGATAATTCTCAAAATACTTGCTTAAATTGCAAAGGGGATGTTGAAAAAGTAAATATCGATTATTTGAAAACTTATTTGGATAATCTAAATTTTCTTTTAAAAACATTAAATATATTCACTCAATATTGCCCATCAACAAAAGATATGAGTAATTTAACCTTAGAAAACATTATCGTTGATGATTTATTTAAATACTTTTCATATCTTGGTCTAGGTGACAATAGACTTACAGATAATGAGCTTGAATTTATCAATTCACTTTTTGACACTAATTTTTCAAAAGAGGATATCCTGACTCTAACAGATACCAAGCTAGATGGAACACTTCCAGCATCATTTGAATGTTTAAAAGAAGTTGATGAATATTGTCAGAACCTTGATATGTATCAGTTAAACTCCTGTAGCGAATTATTCAACTGCTTTAAGGTACTTGGAAAATTCTTTATAACAGTTGATAACGAGCTTAACAGCGATGCTTTAAAACTATATTCTGATTATATCAATAGCTTAGAGGATTCTCTTAAATATAAAAACATTAAAATAAAACCGATCAATCTTCCGGACAATAAAACAGTTCCAAAACCGGAAGAAACTCACTCTCTTGATGAATATTTGGATGAATTAAATAAGCTTGTTGGTCTTGAAAAAGTTAAAAAAGACGTTAATTCATTAATTAACCTTGTTCAAATTAGAAAGCTGAGGGATGAACGTGGAATTAAACAACCTCCAATGAGTCTTCATCTGGTTTTCTCGGGAAATCCAGGAACTGGTAAAACAACTGTTGCAAGATTGTTGTCTAAAATATACCATGAAATCGGATTACTTTCAAAAGGACATTTGATTGAAACTGATCGTTCTGGACTTGTTGGCGGTTATGTTGGTCAGACTGCAATTAAAACTCAGGAAGTAATTCAATCTGCTCTTGGAGGAATATTATTTATCGATGAAGCTTACTCACTAACATCCAGAAGTGAAAATGATTATGGTTCAGAAGCCATTGATACACTTCTAAAAGCAATGGAAGATAACCGTGATGATTTAATCGTTATTGTTGCAGGATATCCTGTATTAATGGATAAGTTTTTATATTCAAATCCTGGTTTGGAGTCTAGATTTAACAAATTTATCTATTTTGAAGATTATGATGAAGTTGAATTATATAATATATTCTGGCTAATGTGTGAAGAATCAAATCTCACATTAGATGAAGAAGGGGATAAATATATAAAAGAATACTTTAAAAAATTATATGAAAATAGGTCTCTGAATTTTGCTAATGGAAGAGCCGTTAGAAATCTGTTTGAAGAAGTAATAACCAATCAGGCAAATAGATTAGCTCCTAAAATTAATATAACTGATGATGAATTAAATACATTAACCTATGAAGATTTTTTAGTTGATGAAAATGAGTGAAAAAATTTGTAATAATTGTGGAAATAAAGTAGATGGCACTGCGAATTTTTGTCCAATGTGCAGATCACAATCATTTAAATATGTTGAGATTGGAAAACCAAAAAATAGCATAGTTCATAGCCTATTTTATTATTATAAAGATAAGTATTATATTTTATCAAAATCCAAGGTAACGGCATTTATAGTGTTTATACTAATAGCTACTGCAGCATTTGAAGAAATGCGAATGATTATTTTTGCTGTGATAATTTCATTTTTAGTTTATGTAATTGGTTTTGCAATACATCAGATGCGTGAAAATCGCAAATTGCCTGAAGTTGTTCTTAAAAATAATGATTTAGGTTTAACAACCGATTTAAAACATTACTTTTTGTATTGGCAGGACAAATATACCGGAGAATATAGAATATCAAAGACAAAATCAATTTCACTTCTGATTTTCTTCACAATAATAGCAATAAATATTCAAAATGCTGGAGTTTATGCAATAGCTTTTGTTAGTTTATTCTTTACAATACCTGTATTTATAATCGGGTATGTTATTCATAGGATCACTACATCAAAGCCTGTTCAAAATGTAATCGAGAAGACCCAACCGATTATCAATAATAAAGAGGAAGTTAAAGTTGAAGAATCCGTTCATGAATTTGATGAGTATAGAGTCAAATTAAATGAATTAAAATTAATTTATGAAATTAAAGGGAGAAATGCCCGTGATTTAATTGAAAAGCGATTCACTCCACCACAGTTGACTTATGACAAGTTTATTGAAAGTGTTGATAAATCGGATAAGATGTTTAATATTCATGTAGAGGTAATTTCAAATATTCTTGATTTGGCTTCAGAAGATAGTAAAAGGATAGATGATGAACTCCGTGACCGATTTGGCATTCTGGAGGCTCTTGTTAAAAAAATGGATGAGTTAATTGATGAGCTGGTAGTAAGTTTAAATGATGATGAAAAAGAAGGAAATCCTTCCGATTTATTGCATGACCTGGATGATTTAATTGATTCTGTAAAAGATTACTGATAACTTATGCTTGAAGAATTCGGAAAGTATAAACATTAAGCTATAGTTCACATTAAAACTGCAATGGATAAAATATTATAACAATAATCAACAAAATAACAGTAATGGCTAATCATAAACACCTACGTACTGTTATTGAAGATATATATTCAAATGAAAATAAATTAACTGAAGAACTCACTGCTCGTTTAATTCATGAATTCAGATATTCCAATCTTTACATTCCTGCTAAAAGAGAAAATAATACGCTGAATTTTATTATATATGAAGACAATGACTCTAAACTAACACCATTATTCACAGATTTGGATGAATTCAGAAAGTTCTTCAGGGATGATGACATTCAGGTATTGCAAAATCCCTTTGAATTATATCAGAATGTTCTAAAAACAACAGATATTGAAGGTTATGTTTTAAATCCTGCTTCTGAAAAGTATTTATTTAAAAAAGAATTTATTTTAGCAATAGATAACATTCCAAAAACTAATTTTTATACGAATAACCCTTATTCGGAAGAGGAATTATTAAATATTAAAAAATCTATTGAAAATGACAATCTTGAAAACTTCATTGGAAATAGGGCAAACATCGGGGATTTTGAGGGTTTATTTGAACATATGGCAAATTCTAAGTTATTAGCTTTAATGTTATCTGATTTAAAACTTAAAAAAGAAATGACTTCACTTAAAGAAAGTGGACCTGTTGCATCAATGTATACTGATCATGTGGGTGGTGTTTATGCAACTGTATTTACCTCTGAGAGAAAAATGGATGCGATAAAGACAGAAAAATATAAATATTCACAATTGGTTAATCTTGCAACATTAGTCAATTTTATTTTAACAGAAGATATGGATGGTCTTATTGTAAATCCGGAAACTGATAATGTTTTAATTCCAAGAACTACTCTTCTTAGATATTCTCTTGGTTTTGAAATGTATGCAAATGATGAACGGTTATCAGAAGCAATGTTTTATTTGTTTAAAATCCAATGAATTAATTTTTTGAATTCAAAATCATCACTATAAAAATAATCTCAACATGATTACTTTTTCTACCAGACATATCACTGTTTTTTTTCACTGGCCCATGTAATCCCTGTAGGATTATTTTGATTTTCATTTTTTCAAACTTAAAATTAAACATTAAGTAATTAATCTAAAATTTTAATAATCATATAATATATACTCATAACTATGTCAGAATTATCACAATTAATTCAAATTAATAAAAATATTGAAAAACAAAATGAGGAAATCATTCGTCTTTTAAAAATAATAGCTAGTGAAAAACAAGAAGAAAGTGAAGAAGTTTCAGATAAGCCTGTCCTTGATTTAGGGGAGTTATATTTGGAAGATGATGCAACTTTTGAGGTTGACAAGAAAGAAGAAGAAATTGAAAACACTTGGAGAATAGGATCACTTCTTGATAATTCCATTGGTGTTGGTGAAGTTTATTTTATTGAAGGTGAAGACATCTTTAAGTTATCTGTTAAAAATAATGAAACAACAATTGATAATTTAACAGGTGAAGGTCAGCCAAACATGTTTAATTTAGAGGAATTATTAGCTAATGAATCTATTAAAAATAATAAAAGTTTAGAAGACGGTACAGTAATACTGAGTATGGAACATTCCCAAAATTTGCCTGAAACTTTAAAAATTTGTGTAGAACAAGGTGCTAAAAAAGTATATATGCATTTATTCGCATCATCCCAACTAGTAGGAGCGCCACAATCATTGATGGAATTAATCAAATTTGATTTTTACAAAAATAATGAACATTTAGTTGAAAAATTATTCAAATAGAGGAGATTGACATGTCCAAATTTTGTCCAAAATGCGGTGAAGAGTTAGTAGATAATGCGAAATTCTGTAAAAGTTGTGGCGAAAATCTAGAAACAACACAACAAAATTTCAAACAAGAAAATCATAACTATGAAATCCAAAAAGTAGAAAAGGACCATAAAATAGCTTTAATCTTAGGATATGCCTGTGCAATTCTACTTCCTTTATTCGGTTTGATCATAGGTATTTATTTAATAACCCGTAAAGACTCAAGTAAAGCCAATTATCATGGAAAAATCATAATCGGACTTGCCGTTGCAATATGGATCATATCATTTTTATTAATAGGATGAGTATTGATGTTTAAAAGATTGTCAAATCAGCTCGAAGTTGATTATGAGAAAAAACAATTAATAGATAAGATACTCCATACTATAATTTTAAAAGAAGATAGACTTGAATGTTGTGAGATGGCAGATTATTATTCCAATAAGCTTTATCAAAGCAAATACTGCCCAAAATGTCACAAAAAATATCAGGACAATGAAAATTTTTGTTCCTACTGTCTAATTCGCCTTAAAAAAATCGACGATATTATCAGAATTAAAGATATTAAAGCAAAACAAGCATTCGAAGTTAAAGGAGATAACACCTACAAAACCTTTGAAGAGATATTCATACATGAAAATATGGAAAAAATAAAAAACTTTAACTTCACACTTAATGATTATAACAAAATCATAAAAAATATCAAAATAGCTGCATTAAATGAATTTGATGATTTGGTCAAATCAAATGGATTGATTCTTGATTATTTAAATATCACTGATAAAATACTTTTATTTACAAAATCATTTGTAGAAGTTGACTATAAATCACATGGGCAAGAATTAGGAGAATTTGAATTCAATAAGATTAATATAGATGATAGGCAAACTGAAGGTCTTCAAATCACTACATTAATTCATGAATTATCTCATTTTTTATTAAAAGAGATTTTATCACACATTTTATGTAAATTACTTGACTGTTCTAAAAACCCAATAATAGAATCTATTTCAGTATTCTCATTATCAAATTTACCATTAACTAGATTAATAGATGAATATTGCGCCCATACCGTAGAGGGGAGGTTTGCTGTTTATGGTTATCAGGATTATTCATCATTCATTCAAATACAAAGCTCCCTAAAGGACAGAATGCCTGACGATGAAATTGAGATTGCAAAATCAATTGGAAACACACTTTCATTATCCATCAAGGATATACTGGAATCATATGTCGATGATGAACTAAGAGAAGATATCAAAGACCAGTTTTTAGATGATGTATGTCATGGCCCCAATTATAAAATGTTGGCCTATGAAAACTGCAATCAATTAAATGACAATGGTTTTATCCAAGCAATTTGGCTTATTTTAAGTGAAGGTTTTGAAATTGCAATCACAAGCATTGAAAAATTAGAATTATATGAAAAATCTTTTTAAAATTAAAAACCCAAATGATAACTATGAATATTCAAGAGCGTATTATACAATTAAACTTAGAACACACAGGTAAAACAGTAGAAATAGGGGATGTGCTTTTAACTGTTATTTCAAAATTTCAATTATTTGAACCGTGCTTATATTTATCAGAAGATGAAAACTGGCTTAATGTAACTTTGATTTCTCTTGAAAATGAAGAATATTCACAATCAATGTCAATTCTTAAAAAAGAAATAACTGCTTTTGGTGTTTTTAACAAAGAAGACATTGATATCAATTTTCCATCACCAGAATCCCAGGATTTGTACCAATGAAAGAAATATTCATAGATTCTGATTTTGATGTGGAGGAGATTACCTTCAAAATCAATAATTTAATGTCAAAATGGTCTATTCAGCTTTTAGATATTAATGGACCGAATTGGATAATATTTGACTATGATATGGAAATTAAATTTGTTTTAATATTCAATGTTGACTTTAATGATATTGAAACACGTATAAAATTGGAAGATTTAAAATTAAATGTTATTCATCATATTGAAAGCATAAAAGACGAGACAACATACAGGGATAACTTAATAAATGCTGTTTTCTTTGATTAAAAAAAAAATAAAAAAAAGAATTAATATTAATTAATTCTTGTATTGTAATATCTAACACCTTGATCATCGTAAGTATACCATCTATTTACTTCTTCATCAAAATTTTCACCAATAACTGGCACATATGAATCAGATTGAGGATTATACACTTTATATGTTGTATTGTTGTTAGTTAAATTCTCAAGTGGAGAATTATCCCCAACAATAGAAGTATTGTCACTAGCATTGGTGTTATTATCCATTGCAGTAGTGTTATCTGTAATGTTTAAATGAGTATTGCCATTAAACATGGTGTAAGCTCCTACTGCTATTAATGCAACAACAAGAATTGCTATTGCAATTAGTAAAATATTTTTATTTTCCATAATTACACCTTAATTTAAGTTTTAAATAAACTACTATATTAATCTGACACATCAAAATCATCAATAATATAATACTCCAGTTCAGGATGTTTGGACTTAATTTCCTTGTAGATTTCTTCTTTTACTTTCTCACGGTCTGCATCAAAATCAACAATAAGGTCAAATGTCGCATACTTGTCATCTTTTACAATGAAACCATGAATTTCAATAATTTCATCATATTTTGAAGCTATTTGATATAAGTCATCACGGACATCCTTATAATCATTGTTTCTTGCATAAATTCCAATTGTTAATGCAATCGAGAACTCGTCGTATATTTTATATATAATACTTCTTGTTAAATTGTGTATATCGAAAGCGGTCAGATTATCATCCACTTCAATATGCACAGACCCATGGACATCTTCAGGTCCGTAATTGTGTAAACTCAAATCATATGCACCATAAACCTCTGGAACTTCACATATTGAGTCTTTAATTTTACGAGAAAGTTCTGAATCAACTCTTGAACCGATCATGCTGTCAATAGTTTCTCTAAGCATGTCTATACTTGCCTTAATAATTACAATAGAAATGACCACACCCAATACTCCTTCAAGAGAAATATGGAAAAATATTGAAATGATAGCTGCTATT
>CAYFRZ010000081.1:0-7892 GCA_964345675.1 uncultured Methanobrevibacter sp. | reverse complement strand
ATTAATAGTAATCCTACCATTTCAAATATTTATTTGAAATATAATTATACTTTTAATTTTATACGTGATTTAAATTTAGAAGGAGGCATTATTGTTAGCAATCGTATTTTAAATATTTATGGTAATGGTTATACTCTTGATGGTGATTATTTTTCCCGTATTTTTAATGTAATTAATAGTACTGTTAATTTTTATAATATTAATTTTGTTAATGGTAGAAGTGATGGATGGGGAGGCGCTATTGATGGTAAGCCTATTGGAGTAATTATTCCAACTACTGGAAAATGTAAAGCAATAAACTGTGTATTTATTAATAACTCTGCAGAATTTTCTGGTGCTCTTAATTATGTCGATGCTATAAATTGTGTTTTTATAAATAACTATGCGGTTTATAGTTCTGGTGCAATGAGTGATGCTATTGCTGAAAATTGTATATTTGAGAGAAATTCTGCTTCAGGTGATGGTGGTGCAATAGAAAGAACTTCTGCCAGCAATTGTACTTTTATCAATAATTATGCTGGTTGGGTGGTGCAGCAGTACTAATGGGTGAGTCAGTTGAAGATTGTATTTTCAGGAGTAATTCTGCAGGGGATGCTGGTGCTGTTGCAGGATTCGGATCTGCAATAAATTGTACTTTCATTGATAATTATGCAAGTAATGATGCGGGTGCAATCAGTTGGGTTTATGCAGAAAATTGTAAATTTTTTAATAACTCTGCTAGTCATAATGCCGGAGCAATGTGTGGAGACTCCGCTGTCAACTGTACTTTTATTAATAATTACGCTCTTGGCGATGGTGGTGCTACTTTAGATGTTGATGCTGTGAATTGTAATTTTAATACAAATTCTGCAGAAAATGGTGGGGCTATTCATGTAGGTTCTGCTACAAATTGTATTTTTACTAATAATTATGCTAAATTAGGGGGTGCTATTTATTGTGTTGATGCCATAAATTGTACTTTCATTACTAATACTGCTACTGAGGATGGAGGTGCAATGTATAATGGGTCTGCTTTAAATTGCACTTTTATTAATAACTATGCACATAATAATGGTTGTATTGCATATAATGGAGTCTTTCATAATCATATTGTTGTGAGTTCTGATTGTGATGGAAAGAATTATTATCGTACTGTTTTCTTAAATCCTACTCTTGGTGTTGCATTAAATCCTAATTCTAATTATAATTATGGGGATAAACTTTTAATTAGTTTTAATGATGGTGGATTTGATTGGGGGGAAGTTGATGTTTATGTTACTGTTTCTCAAAACGGTAAAGTAATTAGCAAAACTAAATTTTTACCTGGTCAAAATTGGGTTGTTAATCTGGATCCTGGAACTTATAATGTGGTTTTCAGTGTTGATCCAAAATATAATGTTAAATCCATTACAACTAAAGTAATTGTTGGTAAGATGACTACCCAAATGATATCTTCTGATATGAGTGCTATATATAATAGTAATAAATATTTATATATTACTTTAAGAGATAGTGCTGGAAGACCAATTACAGGCACTAAAGTGACTGTTTCCATTTCAGGTAAAACTCCAACTTATCCTATTACTGATGCAAATGGCCAAATTAAAGTATCCACTAATGGTTTAAAACCGGGTTATTATAGTGTAACAATTACTTTTAATGGAAATGTTAAATATTATTCATCCCACAAAATTGTTAAACTTAGTGTCACTAAAGCAAATCCTGTAATAACTGCTAGTTCAAAAACTTTTAGTGTAAAAACATCTACTAAATACTATTATGTTACTTTAAAAAATCATAAGGGCACTATTATGAAAAATACAAAAGTTACTTTAAAAGTTAATGGTGTAACTTATTTAGCTACAACAAATAATAAAGGCGTAGCTACCTTTAAGATTACTAAATTGAAATCAAAAGGAGCATATAGTGCGGTAATTACATATGGTGGTTCTAGCTATTATAATAAGGTGACTAAAAAAGTTACTATTTCAGTTAAAGCAACTCCAAAATTATATGCTTATGCGAAAACTTTCAAATTATCTCTTAAAACTAAAGTGTATACTGTAACTTTAAAAACAGATCAAAGCAAGGTAATGAAATATACAAAAATTACATTAAAAGCTTATGGTAAGGTCTACACTGCTAAAACTAATAGTAAAGGTGTTGCAACATTTAAGATTACTAATTTAGTTAAAAGAGGTATTTATACTGTTGATGTTAAATATGCGGGTAGTAGCTATTATTATGCAGTAACTAAAAAGGTTAAGCTAACAGCTAAATAAGATTTAACTATCTTCAATTTTTTTTGTGAATATTTAATAAAAAGAGTATGAATAAAGTTTTAATAACTTTATACCTTAAGTAATTAGATTAGTTCTTCTTTTGAAATAATTTTATTTTTAGAGTGAATATCTAGGATAATGCCTGAAAATTCATCATCGTTTTTTGCAAGTTCTTTGAATAATTTAATTGAAACTTCACAAGGTTTATAATCAGATAATTTTAAATATTCAAAACCTTTATTGTATTGGGCAATGTTTGTAAATGCGATTATTTTAAAATCATCAATATTTCCAGTAACAAGAAATTCTTTTTCATGATCATAACCAATGGTAGGGCAAATAAAATTCATTTAAACACCTAAAAACTTGAATTTCTATTCATATTAAAGTTTTGTGAATGTGGATTAATTACAAAACCTTGAAAATATTCATCTTCATTAGCTATTTTAGATATGTCTTCTGGAGTGAGAACCTTCATTTCCAATTTATCTAAGAATAATTGGGATATTTTTGCACTTCCAATTGCATATTCTCTAATGTCTGTAAAAATTGGTATGATATATTCTTTGCTTTTTTCAGTTAATGTTAATTTAACCGGTTTTTTAGTTTCATCAACTAATGTAAAATATATTTCCTTTGGAAATGTATTTTTAATATTTTTTTTAATAGCTTCAAGTTCAAGAGCATTTTCGCTCTTGAGTTTTTTTGCCATATCTGCATATATTTGAATATATTCTTTTAATTGGCTTTTTGAAGCTTTAATATTATTTTTTTGATAATCTTTGTAATCTTTAATATCCATTTTTATTCACAACATTCGTGAACATCTTCGCCACCGATTACAAAGTCCCATTGTGGTGCATTAATTGCAAGTCCAATGAATTCTTTATCATCCGCATAGTCAGAAACAATTTCATTACCAATTTTTTTGTCACATACAAATTCATTTTCTTTAAATTGTTCTTTAAATATTTCAATAGCTTTGTTTGCTTCTTCTTCATCAGTGAAAACTGGTATAACAAATTCTTCTGCTTCTTCATCTTCTTCACTAATAATCAATGCAACAATTTCTTTTTCTTCGCTGTTGGCATTAGATACAATGATAAATTCTTCATTAAAAACAATGTGTTCAATATCATGGTAAATTTCACTTAATTGTTCGATTTGTTCTTTGTGTTCTTCTTCAAAAGCATCATCAAGTTCTTCTGATTCATCTAATGCCGCTTCAATTTTTTCATTTAAGTTATCGTCAAGTTCAATAAATTTTTTAACTAATTCTTTAAGTTCGCTCATTTTATCACCGTAATGTAATAATCATTAAAATAAGTTTTTTTTTAAAACAAATGAACATTCTCTTCCTAAACACCACTAAAGGAATGCAAACGAATGCTCATTTCAACCATCACCATTGTTCATATTATAAAAAAATAGTATATAACAATATGAACAATAATATTTTTATTTTCAACCTATATAAAGGTTAAGGTTCAATATTCGCTTTCAATAGCTTTTATTAAGTTTTATATAATTTTATTTATACTGATATCAATATTGTTTTTTAATGCAGTTCAATAAATTTACCATTAATGACTAAATTCATATTTTTTTTGTATCGTGTTTTATATTAGTAATTTTACTTGAAATTGATATATTCTCAGGTTGTCATTGCAGAATAATTTTTATAAACTATGAAATGATTGATCTATTTATTAAAAATTTGTTTTGTTTTTTTCATATGAATTCATTTTTGTTTAAATATATTTAATTTAAATGAATATTCGAAGTATTAATTAGGCAATTTTAAAAAATATTTTAGTTATCACTGGTTTTAAATTAGTTAAACTATTATTTTATCTTAAAATTTACTATTTTTTTATATAGTTTTATAATTATTCCACGATTAAATGTTAAATCTTTTATATTATTAAAACTAAAATAGGTATGTACATTATAAGTTAATTTTAACAATTGTACATTAATAACTAATTTTGATTAAATTAGATTTAATGTTTTTTAATAAATTTATAGGAAAATGGTGTGATAATGAATATTAATAATAATATGAAATTGGGCTTAATTGCAGCTGTATCTATTATAGCTCTTTTTATTTTATCTTTATGGATTTCTCAAACACCTGCTAATGATGATAATTCTATCCGTTTTGGTATTTTAACATTATTGCCGCCTTTAGTTGCTATTGGTTTGGCTTTTATTACTAAAGAAACAATTTTATAATTGTTCATGGGTGTTTTTGTAGGGGAATTTATGTTATGTGTAAATGATTTAAATATTGCTTCTACAGCAGTTAATGCATTTTTACAGATGGGTTCTCAAATTATCTCTTGTATGGCGGATCCTTGGAATGCAGGTATTGTTCTTCAATGTTTGCTTATTGGAGGAATTATCCAATTAGTAACAAAAATGGGTGGAGCAAAAGCTCTTGCAGATACCTTTGCTAAAAGAGCAGATACTCCAAGAAAAGCTCAAATATTCACTTGGTTTTTAGGATTATGTGTATTTTTTGATGATTATGCAAACTCTTTAATTGTTGGTCCTATTATGAGGCCAGTTATGGACAAACTTAAAGTATCTAGAGAAAAATTAGCATTTGTAGTTGATGCCACTGCTGCTCCTGTGGCAGGTATTGCTATTATTTCCACTTGGATTGGTTTAGAAATCAGTTTAATCGCAGCTGGATTTGAATCTGTTGGTGTAACTAATGTCACTGGTTTCGGTATATTTTTACAAACTATTCCGTATAGATTCTACAACATTTTCATTTTAATTTTCATTGTTATTTCTGCAATGACTTTATATGAATTTGGTCCAATGAAAAAAGCAGAACAAAAAGCGCGTAAAAGAAAAGAAAACGAAGAAATTATTGTTCCTAATGCTCCTGGTTTTGATGAGGTTAAACCAGTTGAAGGAATCAAATTATCTGTATGGAATGCAATTATTCCTATTGGTACATTAATTATAGGTGCTCTTATTGCATTCTATTGGAGTGGATACACCACTATTTTGGGTGGAGAAGATCAAGCTCTCATTGCCATTATGCAATCTTCCCCATTATCATTTAATGGTATTTTCACTGCTTTATTTCAATCCGATGCTTCTGTTGCTCTTTTCCAAGCTGCACTTCTTGCTTCTATTGTAGCTATTGTAATGGCTGTTGGTGAAAGAATATTGACTATTGAAGATGCAATCTCTGAATGGATTGGAGGTATGAAAACTATTGTTATTACTGGTGTAATTTTACTTCTCGCTTGGTCTTTAGGTGGCGTAATTGGTGATGTTGGAACTGCTGTTTATTTAGTGGGTGTTCTTAAAAACACATTACCTCAATTTATTGTGCCTGCTTTAATATTCATTTTAGGTGCTTTAATTTCATTTGCAACTGGTACTGCATATGGTACTATGAGTATATTAATGCCATTAGCAATTCCATTGGCTTGGGCAGTAGGTAGCGGTGACATGTCATTTACTATTGTTTGTACTAGTGGAGTATTAACTGGTGCTATTTTTGGAGATCATTGTTCTCCGATTTCAGATACAACAATTTTATCTTCAATGGGAACTAGCTGTGGTCATATTGATCACGTTCAAACACAAATTTACTATGCAATATTTGTTGCATGTGTCGCAATATTCATTGGTTACATCCCTGCAGGTTTAGGAATTCCTTGGTTCATTTTAATCCCTATAGGTGTTGTTGTGATGTATGCTGGGCTTAAGATATTGGGTGAAAAAGTCACCTTTGATGAAGTTGAGGATTCCTCCTCATAACTTCATTATATTTTTTTAATTTTCAATTTAATTTAGGCGTGACTAAATATGGTCTGTTATAAAATTTTCGAGATAATAAAAAATTAAAATGAAAATTATCAATGAGTTAATTAAAATGGATAAATAATTATTAAAATTATATTTCAAATTGATTTAAATCATTCGAATATTCATAAATATTTATAAAAAGAACAATTTTTTAATATTACTCAACTAAAAAATATCCTATTTGTTAAATATTATATAATATAATGAATAATAATTATTAATGGTGATAATTTGAATAAATTAGATGACATTATTGTATCTAGAGCAATTATTGAAGAATATATGAATGATTTTTTAGACTACACTGATATTGATGTAGCAATTGGTGGTGGAGGACCATCAGGTATTACAGCAGGATATTATCTTGCAAAAGCAGGTTATAAGGTTGCATTATTCGAAAGAAAACTTTCCATTGGAGGAGGAATGTGGGGAGGAGGAATGATGTTTAATAAAATTGTCGTTCAAGAAGAAGGTAAAAGAATTCTTGATGAATTTGATATTAACTACAAAAAATATCAGGACAATTACTATGTTGTTGATTCAATTGAATGTACTTCAACACTCACATCTAAAGCAACTAAAGCAGGACTTAAAATTTTTAATTTAATGTCCATTGAAGATCTAATGGTTCGTGAAAATGGAGTTAATGGTGTTGTTTTAAATTGGAGTTCTGTAGAAATGAGCGGATTACATATTGACCCATTAACAATTAGGGCTAAAGCAGTCATTGATGCAACAGGTCATCCATTAGAAATCATTAAAATAGTTGAAGAAAAAATGGGGGAAGAGTTAAACACTAAAACTGGTAAAATTATGGGTGAAAAATCAATGTGGGCAGATCGTGCTGAAGGAAAAATCTTAGATAATGTTAATGAAGTTTATCCTGGATTGTATGTGGCGGGTATGGCTGCAAATGCGGTTCATGGTTCACAGCGTATGGGTCCAATATTTGGTGGTATGCTCCTTTCAGGGGAATATGTTGCAAATTTGGTTGCAAAAGATTTAGAAGAAAGATATTAATTAACTAATTAATAAACCATCATCATAAATTTAATATTCATTACATATATGTTTATAAGTACAATATTTGCATAAAAATTGCCTTTTAGCAGGGAATTTCTCATTATTGATGTTATTTCTGACTTCATGAAGTGTTTCAATTGCTTCATTAATTTCTGTATCATTTAAAAACTTTCTTTTGTTATCCTCATCACAAATATCAAGTAATCTTAAACGTCCATTTTTAGTAAAAAATATTCCCACACGAGAAACTGGTTTTTTATAAACATTTTCGACAAGTAATTTATAATAACAAAGTTCTCGACGATATTTTGAAAAAGAACTGGATTTAGAAGTTTTATAGTCGATAACAATTAATTCTCCATTTTTATCTTCTAAAATGATGTCACAAATTCCAGAAAAACGATTTTCTTCATCAATTAAATATTCTTCCTGGGAATATAATTTAAAATCATTTTCAACAAACACTTTTTTAAAAAAAGAACCTAAATTATCAAGATGCAACGTTAAGTCATATCCAATATTCTCTTCATGAACTATTTTTAAGAGTTCATTATCAATATTGACACTACCTAAATCATCCCCAAATTTTTCAGCAAATTTTTCAGCGACTAAATGAACATCGCTTCCAAGAGCCATGTATTTATTTTGAGGAACTTCAATTTCATCTATATATTGAAATTTAAATTCTAATGGACATTTAAGATATGTGTTAACTTTTGATTTTGATAATTTCATAGATAGATATTTTATTAAAACTTTTTTAAATAAATTATT
>CAYFRZ010000080.1:0-7959 GCA_964345675.1 uncultured Methanobrevibacter sp. | reverse complement strand
AAAAAAAATAGGAAAATAAATAAGAGAAAAAATTCCCTTATTTAGATTGCAGTCCAACCACCATCAATACAAATTAATTGACCAGTACAGAAACTAGATGCATCAGATGCTAAGTAAATAGCAATACCATCTAGTTCACCAGGTTGACCTAAACGGCCAGCAGGACAGTATGCTTTAATAAGATCCATAAATCCATCCATTTCAATTGAATCAACAGTTAGTTCTGTTTCAAATACTGCAGGACCAATTGCATTTACAGTAATATTATATTTCGCCCATTCAACAGCTAAGTTTTTAGTTAAATTCATTACTCCACCCTTAGCTGATGAGTATGCGCTAATTCCTCCACCAGGGAAAATAACTCTAGAGTGGATTGAACCAATGTTAATGATTTTACCGTATTCTTGTTCAATCATGATTTCCCCAACAGCTTTACACATATAGTAAACACCACTTAAATCAATATGAATGTGTCTTTCCCATTCTTCGTTGGATTGATCAGTAACCATCTTATTGTTTCCCATACCTGCTGCATTAACTAGGATGTCTATTCTTCCATATGCATCCATGACTTTTGCAACAGCTGCGGTGATACTGTCATAATCCCCAACATCACATACGGCATAGATCGCTTCGGTTCCGAATTCTTTTTCTATTTCAGCGATATTTTCTTGAAGTCTTTCTTCTCTTCTTGCAAATAGTGCTAATCTTACACCTTGACTTGCATATGCTTTAGCAATTTGCCAGCCAAGACCAGAAGAAGCACCAGTGATTACTGCAACTTTATCTTTAATATCAAAATAGTTTTTCATTTCTATACCACCTAGGCATAAGCCTATAAATAAATATATTATAATTTAAACTATTTAACTATTTTTATCAAGAAAAATAAGAAATTAGTCGAAAAATATATAATAAAATATAATAATTATTATAAAATATTCAAAATAATAATCATGACTGAATAAATAAACTATCAAAAAATGTCCAGTATGAGAAAAAATTTCATTAAATATTATTAAAATGAACACAAACTACATAATAATACAATTAAATACTATAAAAATTAAAAAATTAATAATCATTCAAAGAAAAAATGAGGCACAGTAACAATGATTGAAGAGCAAACTAAAATCTACACTAAAAAACAAATTTTTAAAACATTGCACCCATGGGTTCAAAAATGGTTTGATTCACAATTCAAAGATTTTACACCTGCACAGAAAAAATCAATCATAGATATTCATAAAAATAACAATATATTAATTTCCTCCCCAACAGGATCTGGAAAAACTTTAACCGCATTTTTATCCGTAATGAGTGAATTAACAACACTTGCTGAAAAAGAACAATTAGAAGATAAAGTATATTGCATTTATATTTCACCACTAAAAGCATTAGATAATGATATTGAAAAAAATTTAGAAGAACCCTTAAAAGGAATTGAAAAAATAGCTGGTTTTAATTTAGGAATCCGAAAAGCTGTAAGAACCGGCGATACCTCACAATATCAAAGACAAAAAATGCTTAAAAAACCACCACATATTCTAATTACAACACCCGAAACATTATCCATTTTACTTGTTGCTCCCAAGTTTAGAGAAAAATTGATTGGAGTTAAATATGTCATTATCGATGAAATACACTCATTAGCTGAAAATAAACGTGGAGTCCATTTAAGTTTATCCCTTGAAAGATTACAACACTTAATTGGACAATTTACTAGAATTGGACTTTCAGCAACCGTGAGTCCGCTTGAAGAAGTTGCAAGATTTCTTGTAGGTTATGAGTACGGTGTTGAGCGAAACTGTAAAATTGTCAGAATTAACTATTTAAAAGAACTGGACATGGAAGTGATGTGTCCCGTAAGTGATATTGTACTAGCAGATGAAGAAGACACACGTCTTGGAATGTATGACTTATTGGATGACTTAATTCAAGAAAATAAAACAACACTAATATTTACAAACACACGTAGCGGAACAGAACGTTTTGTGTATAATCTGAAGAAAATGTATCCGATGAATTATAATGATTCAAATATAATGGCTCACCACTCATCACTTTCAAAGGAAGTCCGTTTAGATACCGAAAATAAATTAAAAGAAGGAAAATTAAAAGTAGTGATATCATCAACATCACTTGAGCTAGGGATTGATATTGGATACATTGATCTTGTTGTTTTAATAAATTCACCAAAATCTGTTGCAAGAGCCCTTCAGAGAATTGGAAGAAGTGGACACAAAATACATGAGAAATCAAAAGGCAGAATTATAGTAACAAATCGTGACGATTTAGTCGAGTGTTCTGTTTTGCTTAAAAATGCAAAAGAAGGAAAAATAGACAAGATAAATATTCCCACAAATTGTTTAGACGTTCTAGCCCAACATATCTACGGAATGGGAATTGAAAATCCATGGGATATTGATTATGCTTACGATGTAATTAAGAAAAGTTATTGTTATAAAAACTTATCAAGAGATGATTACGAAGATGTATTGAGCTACATGGCCGGAGAATACCCTGAACTTGAAGAAAGATATGTCTATGCAAAAATTTGGATTGATTACAAAGAAAACACATTTGGAAAACGTGGGAAACTAGCAAGAATGATATATTCCACAAATATTGGAACAATTCCAGATAGTTCGGGCGTTTTAGTTAAATGTAATGGAGAAACTGTTGGAAAAATAGAAGAAAGTTTTATGGAAAGATTAAAAAAAGGAGACACATTCGTATTAGGCGGGAGAACATACAGATTTAACTATGGAAAAGGAATGACCATAAATGTAACACCTACAAGTGGACCTCCAACAATACCTTCATGGTTTTCACAACAATTACCCTTATCTTTTGACCTTGCAATGGATATTCAGAAATTTAGATCCCATATGGAAAGTAAATTTGAATATCGTAGAAGCAAAAATGAAATAATGGAATTTATTTTTGATTATTTATATGTTGATGAATTTGCAGCCAATTCCATTTATGAATATTTTGTCGAACAATACAAATATGCTAAAATCCCAAGCAATCGTATTTTACTCATCGAATACTACAAAGGATTTGGTGGAAGAAATTTTGTAATATTTCACTCATTATTTGGAAGAAAAGTAAATGATGCGTTATCTCGTGCTGTGGCATATGTTGTTGCAAGCCAATACAATACAAATGTTACGATTTCAATTACAGATAATGGATTTTATTTAAGTTCGGATGGTAAAATTGGAGGATTAGAATCATTTAAACAATTAACTCCAGAAAACTTTGAAACAATATTGACAAATTCCCTAAATAAAACTGAAACCCTTGCATCAAGATTTAGACACTGTGCCGGAAGGTCCCTTATGACACTTCGAAGATACAAAGGAGAATCTAAATCAGCAGGTCGCCAGCAAGTTCGTGGAAAAATATTATTAAAATTTGTTCAAGATATGGATGATAATTTTTCAATATTAAAAGAAGCTAGAAGAGAAGCACTTGAAGATTATATGGACATTAAAAATGCTTTAAAAGTAATAAGAATGATAGACAGTGGAGCAATGGAAATAAAAACTATAAATACAGTTATACCTAGCCCTTTTGCATTCAATTTAATTTCACAAGGATATTTGGATGTCCTCAATCAGAATGACAAAGCAGAATTTACAAAAAGAATGCATAAAGCAATACTTGATCAAATTAAAGATAAATTAAAAGATATATATTAGGTGAAAATATGAAAATATTACTAATTTATTATTCAAGGACAAATGTGACTAAAAAAATAGCAAAAATGATTCAAAATGAAATTAACTGTGATATTGAAGAAATAACTGACAATAATAAATATTCTGGAAAACTTGGATTTTTAAAAGGAGGAATGAATGCTTCAATGGGAAGAACAAGTAAAATCAATCATATTTCAAAAAATCCTTCAGATTATGATTTAATTATCGTAGGGACACCTGTTTGGGCTTCAAATATGTCAACCCCAGTTTACACTTATTTAATGAAATATAATAAAGACCTTAAAAATATAGCATCATTCTGCACATGCATGAATAATGGATATGAAAAAACTTTAAAAAAAATCTCCAAAGTAACAGGAAAAGAACAAATTTCTACAATGTTTTTAACTTCAGAAGATATCAAAAATCCCGAAGAAAAAATAAAAACTTTTATTACTAAAATAAAAAGTATATATAGAATGTGATATTATGACTAAATGGAAAGCAGTAATTATAGGTTTCATATTAGCTGTAATAGTTAAATCATTTTTCGCCCAATATGAATTTATTGGATTGCTATTTGTTGGATTCATCACAGGTTATATTGCGCATGATGGAGCAATTAGTGGATTATGGAATGCTGCTGTTGCTGGAGCATTAGGAACAATTGTTAGTGCAATATTATTTGTTTTAATCGCAACTTTAGGCGGAAGTTTATTCGGTATTTTCGGTGGATTAACTGGATTTACCCTCTCAGGAATTACAAGCATAACAATAATAGCAGGTTATTTAATATACTATGCAATTGTAATGGGAATAACTGGAGCATTAGGTGGAATAATAGCTTCTAAAAAATAAGTTTTTGGAGATAAAAATATGAATATGTTTTCAGAGCTAAATATAAAAGCATTAGTTTTTGGAGCAGCAATAGCTGCAGCATGTATATTAATTGGATACCAATATTGGGATTGGTTATATGCATTTTCAGCAATAGGTCTTATATATGCAGGATATGCTCAACCAGATATTAAAACTGGAACTTTTATGGGGGCATTATCTTCTACACCAATCGTGATTTTAACATTACAAGGATATTTAGGAACATTTGATGGATTTTTTTTAACTGAAACTGGAATAATGGCGATAACCCTTCTAATTATTGCAGTTGGAGCATTTATTGGTTTTGTTGGTGCATTGGCTAAAAGAGATCGTGTAAAAGCATTAGAACAATATAATCAAAAACAAAAAATTGGTAAAAATAAGAAAAATAAAAATAAAATTGAAACAAATGAACCAAAAAAAGGATTTTTAAATAAAGTCTTAAAAAAATAAAAAATAATAACAAATTTATGTTATTATTTTTTCTAATTCTTCTCTTTCTATTGCACGTTTAATTTCTACAGCAATTCTTCTACCCATACTCATCGGTTTTCCATAAGTTAAGTATGAATAAGGAGAACCATCCATAAATGTGTTTGTACCACCATCAGTTCTTGCACTAATTTCAAAACAGATTACTTCTAAATTGTCATTTACTAAAGTCTGCATACAGAAAGGACCATTTAATCCTGGAGCAACTAATTTTTTAGCACTTTCAGTTAATTTATCAGCCATATCAAATACTTGTGGCAGTAAAGATTCACGAATTACAGCAGGATGATTACCAGTAACAACATAAGAAGGACTTAAATCAATGTCCAATTGATCTTTTGCAGGCATTCTTACAAAACCATCAATACTAGATTCATATCTTGTATCCATACCCATTAATTCAACAGTATCATCCAATGCAGAATAGAAATAATGTATACAGTAGTTACAGCCAGAAACATATTCTTCTATATGTGCTTCTTCTACATCTTTATCTTCTAACCATCCACGCGCTTTCATGGCTTCAATTTTTGCATTAAATTCTTCAGTAGATGAAGCAACAAAGTAACCTCTTCCACCTCTTGCACCTGGGAACTTAACCATTACTGGTCTGTCAATTTCTGAAGGACCTTCGTATTTAAATGGTATTCTCACACCACCTTCAACAAGCAATTGTCTTTCCTTGTCCCTTTCAGCTTCCCACCTAAGTACATCCCTATTACCAAACATAGGAACATTAAACTTATCTTCAACATTATCCAAACCAGCATATGCAACAAAAGATCCATGAGGAACCACAATTGCATCCATATCCCTAAGTTTTTGTTGGACATCCTCATTTACAATATCTTTAAATTTATCAACGATAATGTATTCATCTGCAACATCAAATCTTTGATATGGAACTTCTCTTCCTTTTTCACAAACAATAGCTGTTCTAAATCCTTCTTCTTTTGCACCTTGCAAAATATGTAAGGAAGTATGACTTCCAAGGGTAGCTATTGTTATTTCACTTTTGTCATATTTAGCCAAGATATCCATGATATCTTCCTTTTTAACTTTTCCCATTTTATCTCTCCTAAAAAGAATGATAGTATTATATATATTTTTCTAAATTAATAATATTTTTTATTTGATTAAGTAAATATGATTAAAAAGGATGATAAACAAATATCTTAAATGAATAAATGAGGATTGAAAAATAATGTTAATCGGTTTAATTTCAGACACACATATTCCGGATAGAGCAAAAGAAATACCTCAAAAAGTAATTGATGCTTTTAAGGATGTTGATTTAATATTACATGCAGGAGATTTAACTTCTATAGAAGTTATAAGAGAATTAGAAAAAATAGCTCCAGTTATGGCAATACAGGGAAATATGGACAGAATAAATGGAATTGACCTTCCAAAAGCAAGAACAATAAAAGCAGAAGATCTGAAAATTGGTTTAGTCCATGGAGAAGTTTATCCAAGAGCAGATACACAGCAATTATTATATCTTGCAAGACAATTAGATGCTGACATTTTAGTATCTGGACATTCACACCAACCAAAAATTGAACAAATTGAAGGAATTTTACTTTTAAATCCAGGAAGTCCAATTGTACCAAGACTTGCAGATAGAACTGTAATGTTACTTGAAATAAACAAAAAAGAAGTGGACGTGGAAATAATAAAAATCGGCGCACCAGTTTGTAGTGCACTTGACTTTGAAAAATATAAGAGGAATTAAAATGGGAAGCAGATGGCAAATGGAAAAGCACAATGACCCATACTATAAAAAAGCTAAAAAAGAAGAATACCGCTCAAGAGCATCATATAAACTCAAACAACTTGATAAAAAATATAAACTCATCAAAGAAGGAAACACTGTAGTCGACCTTGGAGCAGCACCCGGAGGATGGTCCCAAGTTGCTCTTGAAAAAGTTGGTGAAGAGGGAATTGTAGTTGGAGTGGATTTAAACAGATTTAAAAAATTCCATGAAGAAAATTATTATGGAATCAGAGGGGATTTTACAACATCCGAAGTTCAGGAAAAAGTTATGAATATTATTGGAGGGAAAGCAAAAGTAGTAATGTCTGATGCATCACCATCATTATGTGGAATCAAAAATATAGACCAACTTAGATCAATTGATTTAGTTAATGTCGTGATTGAAATAGCTGAAAACATATTAGAAGAAAAAGGGAATCTTGTAATGAAAGTATTCCAAGGTCCAGAATATAAAAATATGTTAGATTCACTTAAAAGTAAATTTAGACATGTTAGAACTACAAAACCAGCATCATCACGTAAAAAAAGTTCTGAAATGTACGTTATTGGATTAGAATATATGCCAAATAAAAGAAATAGAAAAAAAAGAAAAAATTAGAGACTGTTATAAGCCTTTTCAGCAGATTTAAGTTTTTCTTTAGCAAAAACTATTCTGCTATCAACATCATTGGATGGTTTATCCGCATCTAAAGCACTTTGAACATTTTCAATGGCTGAATTAGCTCGAGACAGTTCTAATTTAGCATCATTATAAACTTTAACATCATTCGCATCGCCTGCATAATATGTTGATTTTATATTATCAAATTTTACAGATAAATTACTGTATTCTGCTTTAAGCCCTGCAAGTTCATCATACTGTGTTCCAGAGGATATGTCGTTAGTAATGCTTGATGAAACCATACTATACCCCACATATGCCACAACTATGATTGTTGAAATTATCATTATGATTCCAACAACAGAAATCATCATGGAAGTGGATTTAAATAAACTTAATCTTGATTTTCTCATATTATCCTCACATAATATTATATAAAAAAAATATTAGTATATAATATATTAATTTTAATATATAATTTTTATTACCAATACATCACA
>CAYFRZ010000079.1:0-7959 GCA_964345675.1 uncultured Methanobrevibacter sp. | reverse complement strand
GAATTATACCTAATCAATGATTTTTTAATCTGATTATAAGAAGTATTTTTATCAATTGAATCTAAAACTGCCTGTTGAAAAGGAGTTAAATTAAAAATAACTTGATCCAAAATAGATTCATTCTCATCAATGTTTTCAAAAGACCATGTACTATCCTTTGTTTTGACCTGGAATTTTTCTTCCAATTCTAAAATTTTATCTTTTAAAAAATCTAAGTAAGGATAACTTGCAAGACCATATTTATGCTTTGATATTTTAGCTAAAAATTCCTCCTGGACATTTTTAAGGTCAATTTCACTTTTAGTTTTAAAATTACCTAAAACATAAACATTATCATCAATGACACTAGTAACTCTGTATGTAAGTGTTTCATCATCGAATTCTATTTCCTTAAATATATTCACATCCCAATTATTGTCTAAGAGAATATTTCTAACAAATTGTGCATTTTCCAATTTATCATAATACCCAAATACATAATCATCCCCTGCAATTTGTTTTTTAATTACAAATGTATCAAAGACCTTTGTAATATTTAATCCGTAAGCAGAGTTATTTGGGTTTCTTTTGAATTTTTTAATGAGTTTTGTAATTATTTCAGGACTTGGTTGAGCATTATATTTTGCAAGCAAATGTAATTTTTCATCAATAACTGCCAAAACTAAATACTTCTCATCTTTTTTAACAATTGAAGGCACTTTATTTAAATCCCATTCATAATTAATGAGCAAATCCCTAATAAAAATAGCATCTTCATATGCAGCAGTTACATTTGCATAAATTTTAGAGTTTTTAACAATATTGAAAGAGTTTTTATTTTCTCTTAAATATTTCCTATCCATATTAATAATTTTATTTTAAAAATTAATAAAAATTGTGGAAAACTGAGAAAATTTTTTTATTATCCTCTAAAAATAATACAGTCAATGATGATTTTACTTTATTAATCATTTACAAAATAACTATAAAGTTCATCCTTAACTTCAGTGTTAATTTCAAATTTAAAGTTAACAATAGGATGTTGCCTACCTTCAATTTCACGGTAAATTTGATTATAATCCACTGGTGTTAGCTTACCAATATAATAAAATTCAATACCCTCATCATTGCTTTTTTGGATAAAAAGTTCAATATCCAAATCTTTATAGTTAATAATTGGTTCTAACTCTGAACTTGATATTTTCCTATTATTCCTACTCATCCAACTGAAGAGTTGTTTTGATATAAATTGATCTTCATAATTAATAGTTTCTGAAATATCATCCTTTTTATTATAAGTTACAAAAATTGGGCAAGAATTGTATTTAACTTTATAACCTCCAACATTTTGAGCATTCATGAATCTTTCCCAATTTAATAGCCTTAAAACATCTTCTCTTGAATATTTCTCATATAATTTAAATGAATTTTTATCATGGTAAATTTTAGCATATTTAAAGAAAGCATATTTTATAGCATCTTCAAAGTGATTTAAATAGACATCATTAGTCAAACTAGACTTGAAATATGTGGAAATCACAAATTTATAATTTTTACTATTCTCCAAATCATTATAAACCTCTTTATTAAAATTAAAGAAAATATTTTCATAATCTATGATTTCCTCTTTTGAAACAAAACTAGTAACCGTATTTGCCTGATAGTCATCACTAGTTTCTTTTCTATAAAAATTCATACTCAAATAATTAATAGCATTTTTAATTGATTCAAATTGATTTTCAAGACCATAATATTCATTCAAGTAATTTTCAACTTGAGTTACAGTAAAATAATGATTATATTTAAGAAAATTTAAAATAACAAGCTCATGTGGCCTTATACCTTTTAATAATTTTTTGGATATGAATTTTAGAGATGCAACTTCCTCTTCTGTTAAATTACTCCTATAATCATTATCAACATAATCTAAGAAATTATGATATGAATCAAATCTAACGTGATTTAAGATAATTTCAGGATTAAATTCACCATTAATTGCAAAGTCATATAATAACGGAATACGACCTAATTTATATTTTAAATTATTGTATTTTTCTTTAAATACACTTATTTTTGAAAATGAAGATTTGTTAATCGAATCATATATGCGTTTTCTAGAAATTTCATCGAAATTAATTGAAGAAGAACCAGGAATAATTTTATTTCCTTCCATTAAATATTTACGAATTCTATCTTTATCATAAGACCTATCCCCTGAAAGAGCTATTGGAATCATGAAATTATTCTTATAATTACCAATAAAATCAATTATAACAACATATTCTTTGTTTTTATATTTTCTAAGACCCCTACCAAGTTGTTGAATAAAAATAATTGGAGATTGTGTTGGCCTAACTAGCAATACTTGATTAATTTCAGGAATATCCACTCCCTCATTGAAGATATCAACAGTGAAAATAAATTCTAATTTATCAGGATTTTTATCATTAGTTAATTTATCAATAGCTTCAACTCTTTTTTCTTGTGAATCCTCACCAGTTAAGACTATTGATTTATAACCTCTTCTGTTAAACTCATTTGATAGTAATTCCGCTTCTTTTTTTCTAGAACAAAACACTAATGCTTTTCTCCTATCCCCAGAATATCCATAAAACTCAGATTGTTCAATTAAATAATCAACACGTTTTCCAGAAGCCAATAAATTAAAATCTTCAAAATCATCATCAATTTCCCCATTTTCAAATTCAATATCAGTAATTCCAAAATAGTGGAATGGACATAATAAATCTTCTTCTAAAGCTTCTTTAAGTCTAATCTCATGAGCAATATTATTGTCAAACAAGTCATAAATGTTAAATCCATCTGTACGTTCTGGTGAAGCAGTCATTCCAAGCCAAAATTTAGGTTCAAAATATTGAAAAATCTTTTGATAACTTAAAGCACCAGCTTTATGAACTTCATCGATAATAATGTAGTCAAAATAATCTTTTTCATACATTGTAAAAACATCATCTTTTGACATGGTCTGAATTGTTGAGAAAATATAGTTTTTATCATACTGTTTGCAATTACCTGAAACCAATCCAAAATTTTCATGATCTTTAAAAACATTTTTATAAGCATCAATCGATTGTTTTGCAATTTGTTCCCTGTGAACTAAAAATAAGAATCGTTTAGGTTTAAAATCATTAACTGCAAAAGCAGATGCATAAGTTTTACCAGTACCTGTTGCAGATACAAGAATTGCTCTTCTTTCACCTTGTTTAATTATTTCTCTTAAGTTTTCAATAAACTGTTCTTGCATAATATTTGGATTTAAATTGATATTTTTCTGCTTTAACTCATTAGTAACTCTTTTTAACTCAACAAAACGTTTATTATCATTGTAAATTTTTTCATAAACTGGAAGAACATCATCCAAATCATCAGCTTCATCCCATAATGTTGAAAATTCTTTTTTAAGTTCTACTACCATTTCACCTTCTTCAAGAGCGGTAAATTCAACATTCCACTCTTTATTCCTAGTTAGTGCATCCATAGTAAGATTAGAACTTCCAACAATACCTTTGTAAAGACCATTTTTCTTAAAAATATATCCTTTGGTGTGGAAACCATTATTTTTACATAAATAAAGTTTAACTTCAATATTTTTAAATTTTTGAAGCTTTTTTAATGCTTTTGGCTGTGTGAAATTTAAATAATCAGTAGTTAATATTTTGCCTTTAATATTTTTTGATTCTAAGAGTTTGAATTCTTCTAAAAAATAAGTTAATCCACCTTCTGTGATGAATGCTGAAGAAATAAAAAATTCATCACAATCATGAAGTTCATCCACAATAGAATTACTTACTTTAGTTGCACCATTATTACATAGCAATTTTGGTCTGAAATCTAAACTAGAGTCTAATTTTTCATTAATAAATGCAGTTCTTGCCCCATTTAAAATTTCATCACCATTCATTTGAATCTACTCTTTTTGAAGATGTTCAATTAATTGTTCGAGTTTTTCAATTTGAATTTTAAAGTCTTCTTCCCTAGAAGTTCCTTTAACTTTTTCAAGTTTAATTTCCAATTCAACTTTTTTATTTTTTGCAAGTTCCAATCTTTTATCGATCATATCAATCACTCATTGTTTCTTTTAAATAATCAATAATCTGAATATCCGCCGGAATCCAATTAACTGAGTCCAATTCCTGTTTTGTCAACCATTTTGCATCATTATGTTCTATGAGTTTTGGAGTTCCCTCTTTAATAATTGCCTCAAAACAACTCATTTTAAGATAAAAAGTAGGGTATTGATATTCTAAGTCTAAAACGAATTTTGTAGGTTCAATAATACAATCTAATTCCTCTTTAATTTCCCGTATGAGAGCTTCTTCTTTTGTTTCATTATTTTCTATTTTTCCACCTGGAAACTCCCACATATTAATAAATTCACCATAACCCCTTTTAGTTGCTAAAATTTTATTATCCTTTTTAATAATGGCTGCACTAACATTTAATGTTTTCATAACATCCCTCTGATGTTATATTTAGCAGCTTACGTTATAAATTTTATTTTAATAATTAAATATTAAATGTTAATTTAAAATGCATCCCCTCATCATTAAATACATCATATTCCCCATCCAATTGATTAGTTAAAGACTGTATAACAATCCATCCAAGACCAGTGTTTTCACGATGATTAAAATCATCAGGCAATCCCTTACCATTATCAGAATAATGTAATACTATTTTATCCTCAATTCTATCAATACTTATGGATATCTTTTTATTAGTAATATCATATCCATCAAATGCATATTTAAGGGAATTAATTACCAATTCATTAAGTATTAAGGACAATGGGATAATTGTTTCACCAGACAATATTAACTCGTTGTCATTAGAATCATAATATATATCTTCTTGGTCACCCCCATATAATGAATATACATCATCAATAAATGAGTTTAAATATTCACTTACGTTTATGTCTTTAAGATTTTCTGCACGATAGAGTTTTTCATGATACAAAGATAACGAATCAATTCGACCCATTGTATCTTCAATAATAACTTCAGGATTATCCTTATTAAAACGCTTTTCAAGGGATATGAATCTATTTAATAAATTTAAATTATTTTTCATCCTATGATTGCTTTCACGTATTAAAAGCTCCAATTGTTCTTGTTTTTCAATTTCAGGAGTAATATCCTCAAAAATAAGTATACGTCCAATGAATGCATCATTATCATATACATTATTTTTATACACCTTAAACCAGCAGTTAGTTACTTCAGACAAATATATGATTTCATCATCATCAGAATTTAAGAAATCCAATACTTCAGGACTATATTTGAAAACATACTCAACTGATTGGTTGAAATCAATGTCGCTAGATGGATAGTATTTTTTAAAGAAAGAATTGAATTCCATTAACCTATTATGTTCATTGAAAAACAACATTCCAACATTTGCATAATCCATAAACTCCTGATGAACTAATGACAAATCTAAGATATCATAACCAAAAACTGCCCACCACAATAATATTAAACCAAAGAAGAAAGTTAAAGGAACAACCTCCCTCATATACAGCACAAGCAAAGAACAGATTGTTGGAACAAAAATAGCAACCAGAACTATAAACAAAGGTCTTCTATTATGTTTATAATAAATTAAACCCCAAATGACCAATATAATGGATAGAATTGATAAGAGCAAAGAATAGCTCAAAATTATGCCAAATATTGGATTGAAAACATTGACTTTAAGAAACCAACTTGATTGAATAGCAATTGTATAGAAAATTGGATGAATGCAATTAATAAAAGAACCAAGAATTCCAATTAATGGAACAATACCTGCTAAAATCAAATATTTTGATTTTATTAAATCTTCCCTATTTATTAAATACAGCGCAAAGGCTACAGAAACAAGTGGCAGTAGAGAATATGCAATCCATGCAACAGATAACCCGAATAACTTATTCACAATACCTGATGAAATGGTTAAATAAATCTCGCCTAAAAATAAAATCATGCATAAAATGCAATAAATAGAAAGTAGTTTGTAACCTAAGCTTCTATGTTTAATTAAATAAACAAAAAATCCCATAGATATGGCCAAACATAAAATTAAAAGAACACTTTGAAACATGACTTCAGGCAACACAATTTCACCAAAAAATATATATTAATATAAAAATTGTTTTCCAATATAATTATATTTTATGTAAGATAGCTATACAGTACAAAGATTAAAGTCCAAATGTTAATTTAAAATTCATTCCTCCATCATTAAATACCTCATATTCCCCATCCAATTGATCAGATAATGCTTGTATAATCATCCATCCCAAACCTTTATTTTTAGAAGGATCAAACCCATCAGGCAGTCCCTTACCATTATCAGAATAATGCAACATTATTTTATCATCAAATTTTCCAATGTAAATATCTATTATTTTATCATCCACATCATAGTCGTCAAATGCATATTTAAATGAATTAATTAATAATTCCGTAAGCATTAAAGATAACGGAATTAGTTTTTCACTAGACAATACAAGATCTTCATCATTAGAACCATAATTAATAATGTTTCCCTCAGCACTAAATAATGAATCCAGTTCTATGGACAATGAATTTAAGTATTCCTTTACATTAATGTCTTTAAGATTATCAGCATTATAGAGTTTTTCATGGAGAATGGACAAAGATTCTATTCTCCCAATACTATGCTCAATGATTTTTTCAGGATCCTCTTTATTAAATCGTTTTTCAAGAGATATGAACCTAAGCAGTAAATTTAAATTATTTTTCATCCTATGATTACTTTCACGTATCAATAGTTCCACTTCATTATAACGTTGTTTTAAACTTTCTTGTTTTTCAATTTCAGATGTGATATCCTCAAAAATAAACAAATAACCTCTAAACCTACTACCATCATAAACATTATTTTTACTTATCTTAAACCAATGATTAGTGGAATTAGAAAAATATACAATTTCATTTGCATCTGAATAAAAGAAATCTTGCAATTCATTACCATGTTTAAAAACTTCTTCAACAGATTGGTTAAAATCAAGATCATCATACATTAAACGTTTTTTAAAGAATTTGTTAAATTCAATTAATTTATTCTTTTCATTAAAGAACAACAGACCCACATTAGCATAATCCATGAACTCCTGATGAACTACAGACAAATCTAAAATATCATAACCTGAAATAACCCATCCTATAAACATGATTGATATTAAATAAGATAACGGAATAAAATTCTTAGATGCAAATAATGATGTTGCCGTTGGAATAATGAATACTATAAGTATTAAAATAAACGGTATTTTATTGTTTTTAGTTCTGTGAATTCCAATAATAACAAGAACCATGTCCACAATAGCAAGCAATATCGAATAAGTGAAAATTACATTATAAAGTAAAGTGGCATTTGTTTCAACAAATCCGTTAGGCGCAATAGTGACCGTGTAGAAAATTGGATGAAAACAATTAATAAAAGACCCGATAACCCCAATTAAAGGAATTATACTTACTAAAATCAAATATTTATATCGTATGAACTCTTCTTTTTTTAGCAAATATAATGCAAAACATAAACCCGCGATAGGTATCAAAGAATAACCCATTTCAGAAATGGCCATACCAAATAATTTATTTTGAACTCCTGGTGCTAAAATTTGATAAAACTCTCCCAAAAACATTAGAATATCTAAAAAACAACAAATGGAAAGTAGTTTATAACCCAAACTATTATACTTCAAAGAGAAGAGGAAAAATTGAAGTGTTACAAACAAACATATAATTAAAATAGTTCCATACAATATAGACCCATTTAACATAAACACACCAGCATTTAAAGTATGATAATAATTAAGTATTTTTTAGTATAAATAAATTTACAAACGATTTTGATAAATATCTCAAAAATAATTATTCAAATTCCATAAAAATTAGCATAATTCCAATAAATGTTAATCATACAGCTGAAATTTAAATAAAAAAA
>CAYFRZ010000078.1:0-8094 GCA_964345675.1 uncultured Methanobrevibacter sp. | reverse complement strand
ATTAAATTAATTTATATTTTAAACTATTAATAATACTTTCTAATAACAATTGTTTGTCACTTTCAAAAACTTGTGTGATAACTAATTTTTTGATTAATCTATTCATTTAAATTTTTCAGAATAATGGATTAATTAGCTTTAAATTATAAAAATAACTCCAAATATTAAAAAAATGTTTTTAATAAAAAACTTGCAGATATTTAAATCACACAAGTTTTTGAAAGAGCCAATTGTTTTAAAAAATTAAAAATCAGAAATATTAAACTCCAAATTGCCAGAAAGGACTGAACGAGCAATTGAAAAGCCATAAACACCAGTGTCAATCATTTTTTTAACATTAATTTCCGAGTTCACAGAGTTATTTCCAATGACTTTAATATCAACATCATTGCAAATTTTAGATAAAAGCTCCCAATCAGCTTCAAAAATACCTTTTTTCATTGCATCAATGTGCAAATAGTCCGCTCCAGCATCTTCAATTAAATGAGCTATTTTTAAAGAATCAGTACCATCAACATTAGCTCTAATTTTAACTGAAACTTCACTGCCAACATTATCAACAATTTGAGAGATGAAATTATGTAAATCATCTCTTTTTAACATTTCTTGTCCACAACCAATAGCTAAAATTTCATTTTGGCGACAATGACAATTAATTTCTACAATATCCAAATTTTTAATATTCCCAACATCAATAATCGGTTGTGGATTTATTGCACGAACATTAGCTGAAACTTTTACATCATTATGAGTTTTTTTAATTAATTCAACTTCATTTTTAATATGATTAAAAATCATATCTAAAGGAAAATCAAATTCCTTTCTTCCCCGTTGAATAATTTTTTTACTTGCTTCAAGAGTAGGAGAATCTAAATTGTATCCTCCCAAAGTAGCCACATTAAATCCATAAGGAATAACTTTATTTAGAAAATCAGCGTTTGTTATTCCTGCCATTGGAGCAACTACTTTAAGCATACAATACCTCATTCCTCTTTTTCAATAACCCAAGTCCACATTCCATTATTATATGCACGAATCTCTTCTAGTCCAATATCAGCCATATAAGCAGCATCTTCAGCATTTTTAGCCCTTCCAATACCTGCTTTAAGTTTAATTCCAATTTCTTCATCAATTTCAACTAATAACTCTTCAATATCTTTTTCAGATAAACCATTACATGGAGCCATGAAATTGTCTCCACCTATGAAAAATAATAATGATCCTTTTTTAATTAATTTAGTCATTAGATAATGTTGAGCTTTATTAACACTGAAACTTGCATCAAAAGCAGATTCAATATCTGTGAAAGTTTCTGTAACACTATTAATATCAATGTGAGCTGCTTGAACAAAACTATTTTCCTCATCAACTAAACTATCAATAGCTAAAATTTCTTTTCTTTCTCCAGATTGAGCACTGCCCGCATTTTGAAGCGCAATAGTAGCTAATTTTTGAGCTTCATGTGGAGTTTCAGCAGCACCTACACCCATACTTATAGTGATAGGATATTTGTTTCTAATAGATCTTTGAATTCTTAAATGGTCTTCCTCATTTATACCATTTGAAATTGCGAGCAAATTATCAAATCGAGTGAAAAAAACTAAACCTTTCTTAGATCCAAAATAACTATTTAAATCAGCAAATAGTCTTGCTTGAAGAATTTGTAAGTCAGATTCAGTTCTAGGTCTTGGAGTAACAGTCCAAGGTCCATAATTGTCAATTTGTATTAATGTCATTTGTATCATTGAATACCCTCCTTCCCATATTTAAGGAATACTATCAATAATCATTTCAGCCAAATTTTTTTTAGCATCTAAATTATTCATTACAGTATTTGTAATTATTACCTTATTAATTATTTGATTTACCTCAAATTTTTTATCTTCATCTTTCACATCAATTACCATCGTGTCTAAAAAATCTTTATATAATGATGCAACCCCAATTGATGAAACATCAATATTTAAGGCTTTCATAAATTTACCTGCAGGCCCTGAAACAGAGGAAGAACCTATAATCGGAGATACAGCAACAACATAAGTATCTTTTAGTGCATCACTAACGCCATCTAAAGATAATATTGGTAAAATTGAAGTAATAGGATTTGATGGACCGATAATTACTGCATCAGACTTTTTAATTGCATCAATAATGCCTTCAGTTGGAGAAACTTCAGAAAATTTAAGATCCAACACTTCAGGTTCAGATTGATGTTTAATCAAAAAATCATGGAATTCTAATTCTCCAATATCAGTGATAATTTTAATATCAGAATTTTCTTCACTCATTGGAATAATTTTTGATGAAATATTCATACATTTTGCTTGTAGTTCACATGCTTTACTAAGACCATATTTTTCCATCAATTGAGTCTTTTGTATTTTAGTTGCACGATCAATATCCCCAATTCTAAGTAATTCAGGATATCCGAGTTCTTCAAGACGTTCATGAGTAATGAACGTGTCATTTTTAACACCATACCAAAATTCATCATTAATCATGTCAGACATAGTATATAATACTGTGTCAATATCTGCAGAGACATAAACACCAGAAAAATAATCATTTTCCAATGTATTAACAATAATTGTCAAATCTTTAGGATTAACAACTTCTTTTAACCCTTGCAATAATTTTGGAGTACCAGTTCCACCAGATAAAACAGTAATCATAAAAATCACTTAATTTCTAAATACATCAAATTCCTTTGGCATAAGTACAGATTTAATATTTGAATCAACATCCCTTAACTTATCAAAACTATCAAAACCACGAATAATGACAACAGGAAGACCTTCATCAGCCTGACCCATTATAAGTGATGCTGCTGAAGCTAATTCATCACAAGTTGCAATTTCAGTAGTCTCAAGTTCTCTACCATACAAATCTTTTTCACCGACTCTTTTCCATATTGGTGAAATACCTGAACATCCAATAGCAGTACCCACAGCACCAAATCTAAATGCTCTTCCCTGAGTATCAGTTATAATTACTGCAATCTCTTCATCAAATTCTTTTTCCAAATATTCACGAATATTTAAAGCAGATTTATCCGCATCCATAGGCATCGGAGTGACCAAACCATCACAAACATTGGATTCATCAATACCTGCATTAGCACAAACAAAACCATGGACAGTTTCAGTTATAATAAAATTAGGACCTACAGCGATAATTTCGTTAGATTGTTGAATAATGGACTCAACAAGTTCAGGACTTTTTTTAGCTTTTTCAGCTAGTTTAATAGCTTGTTTTGATGGAGTTAACTCATTCAATCTTATAAAATTTTCTTCAGCTTTTGAAATTAAAGTTTCAGCAATCAATATAATATCCCCATGATAAAGATTGCAACCTTGTTTTTCAATAGCCTCTTTAATAATTTTTGAAATATCACAATTACCATCAATAATTGGAATATTCTCTAAACCAAATAATTCAATACTCATAATAATCATCTAAAAAAAAGTAAAAAAAATAAAAATTATGGATTATAGACATCAATAGTCCATTCCCCATCAAAAATCACAGCAGAAGAAGCTACTGGATTTTCATAATTTGCAAAAATACCTTCATCAAAAATAAATTTGGCTCCCTCAGTAGCAGTCTTTGCATCAAAATCAACAGCATCCGGAACTTGACTCCCATATGTTGAAATAAATGCTGCTTTACCATATGGAACTTGTTCAATCAAGATTTTGTTATCATTAACTATGCCAATATAACACCCATATTCATCTTCATCAGTACTAGCTGTAACAACAGCAGCAATCCTTGGAGTATGATAACTATCTTTTTCATAATCCATAGTTAATAACGAATATGCCATTGCATCCCTCAAATTCATCCCTAAAGCTATTTTATCTGCAATAACATCAGTTTGAGACCCATTAGATACAATTGAGATATCATCAATAATACGAATACAATTGTAATTAATATAAGGATTTTCAAAAATATCTTTTTCAAATCCTTCTTTTGGGACAATTGATGCACGATTTTCAAATTTAAGACATTGTCTATTTGGAAATGACCTACTTGAAACCCTATATGCAATAAAAGGTTTACCATCACAGTTCATTCCAGTTGATAAAATTCTACCAGTATACATTTTTTATTCCTCAATTTAAAGTTGTGGACGTTGAACAGCTTTATCCGCTGAAACTCCAGGAGGTGTTGTAATATCAATTTCACCAGGTTTAATTGTAATTTTTCCATTGTCAATTACATTTGCTTGAACACCAACAGCGCTATTCAGAATAGCATCTGATTTATCTACACCATTAACTGTAACTTTATGTAAATTAGCTACCGGCATTACATAGTATTCAGCATCCCCTGAAACAGAAGTAACATTCGGTTTTCCACCCCCATCATCTGTAACATCTGCATCGTCCATTTGAACATCAGCTGAAAAATTACTAGTCACTACTAAAAAAATCATGATGGTGAATAAAATATCAATAAACGGGACTAAATTGATACTTGGTTTGTTGTCTGAAATTTTCTTTTTATGTTTCCCAACATCAATTGCCATTTAATCACCTATTGTTTTAGTTTACTTTCAGTAATTTCCGCATTAACATTACATTTTTCCAATATAATATTGGAGATACTTTTATCCAACATACTTGGTTTAAAAGAAACTTTAATATTTGCGTATGGATCAGATATCAATCTTGTATTAACAACACCTTCTGCTTCTTGTAATGCTTCGAGCGCACATTCAACATTTGAATCAACTCTAACTTTAACTACAGCATAACCCCAATTAGTCATTTTTGTAGCAAGTTCGATTTTATCCATTTCCACTTCAATAAGACCTTGAATATAAGTATGAATAGGTAATAAAACAATTGCAACGAAAAGACCCATAATTGTAGTAGTTAATGCAACATAAATACCTTCCGCCATTGCAGCAGAATCTGGATTGACACCTAATGATTTAAAAGTCATCCAGATACCAATAACAGTACCAATTAATCCTAAAAAGGGTGCTAATTCAGTGAGGGTTTTGATTGTATTCAACCCTTTAGTCATTTTTCCCACTTCAACAATGAAAATTTGTTCCATACTTTCTTCAACTTCAATCTTATTTTTATAACCAATTTTTAAAGTTTCAGAAATAATTCTAGAAATAGGATTTTTAAAACCATTAATTTGTTTTAATGCTTCTACAGCTCCTCCCCTTTCCATAGATGTAGTTACAACTCCAAATATTTCAGTTGTATCTACTTTACTAATTTTTTTAAGATATGCTATCTTTCTTAATGCAATAATAAGACCATAAATCCCAATGAAAAGAATTATATAAGTAATAATTCCCCCTTGAGTAAAAATATCCATTACACCATCAACAAATGGCGTAAAACTCTCAATAATCATTTTCATCCTCTATAAAATATTAAATTGAAAATTTGTTATAAGAATACTTTATAAATTCATATACTTAAATATTATTTAAAAAAAATGCCCAATTACTTCATTTTTGCAACAGTAGCCCATGATTTTCTAACAAAATCCGGCATTTCATCATAAGTAAAATTAGTTAAAAATTTTTTTGTTGTTGGGTCTGACGGATAACCTGAACCAATCCCACCAGATTTTATAAATTCTTTGTTTAAGTCTTTTATATATGCATCTCTTTCTGCTTTAGCAATAATAGATGCAGCACTAACTTCAATATATTTATCATCTGCCTTATGTTCCGCAACAACATTACATCCAGTATCTTTACATAAATTTTCTTGAAAACGTTCTGCTTTAACATCAACAGCATCAACAATAGTTTTTTCAGGATTTAACTTAGAAATTATGCTTTCCATAGCATTTTTTTCAATTTCATTAAGGTTAATGCCATTTGCCCTTAACTCATCAATTTCATTAGCAGAAATCACAACTATTTCATATTCAAACATTTTTCTTAATTTTCTAGACAAAATAGTGCGCCTATTGGGAGTGAGTCTTTTGGAATCTTTAACCCCCATTCTTTCAAGAACATTGTCCATTTTTTCAGGAACAATAACCCCTGCAATAACCATTGGCCCTAAAACAGATCCCCTACCCGCTTCATCAATTCCTAAAATATCCATAAAAATCAGTTTTAAAAAAAAGTAAAAAGAAATAAATAAAAATATTTATTTCATAGCCCTAAGACGTACTTCTGGCTCCAATGCAAGAGGTTCAGCAGCAACAATAGCAGTACCTTTTGCTACAACAGTCATAGGATCATCAGAAACTTCTATTGGAATTGATATTTCATCGAATATTCTTTCTTTCATACCGCGAAGTCTTGAAGTTCCACCAACTGCAACAGAATTATTGTAAACACCCATCATTAACTCAGGAGATAACCTTTCCAAGACAATATTCAATCCACCAATGATTTGTTGCATATAAGGTTCAACTGCTTCTGCAACAAGCATTGAGTCAATGATAACTTTCTTAGGTCTATTAGTTTCTAAAGATTTACCAATTATTTCAACACTAAGATTTTCCAATTGTTCTGAACAATGAACCATACCTACCTCTATTTTAGCGGATTCAGCATCGTGAATACCAATAGCAACATCATATTTTTCAGCTACAAGTTCAACAATTTTGTTATCAATGTCATCTCCACCACATCTAACAGTTTCAATATCATTAATACCACCTAGAGAAATGATAACAATATCAGTTGATCCTGCACCAATATCAACAACCATGGTTCCATTTGGTTCAGCAATAGGCAATCCTGCACCAATAGCAGCAGCTAATCCTTCACTAATAACTAAAATATTTTGAGCTCCTGCCTTCCTACCTATTTCTTCAGCAGCATTCTTTTCTACTTCAGAAGCATCTCCAGGGATACCAATAACAATTCTTCCAACACTTTCCCCTTCGTTAATACCAATTTGCATTGCTTTAATTAATAATGCTTGAGCCTGAACAACATTCTCAATTACACCTTTTTTCAAAGGTCTTACAGCGAGAATATCTTCAGGAGTTCTTCCCAACATCTTTTTAGCTTCATCCCCAACAGCCAAAACTTCTGAAGGGTCATCTTTTTTAACAGCTACAACAGATGGTATTTGATATAAATCAAATTTATCACCTGAAGGTTTTGCAATTACAGTGTTTAATGTTCCTAAATCAATTCCTAAACTATTGCTAATAACTTTGGTGTCATTAATCTGTGGTTCTTCTTCTTCTTTTCCAAAAATGTTCATGAATACTCCTCCGTTACAATATCTTTAAAGTCAATAACGAAAATTCTGTTAGATGTAGCTATACTTTGAACTTTTTTAATTTCTTCTTTTTTATCGACAGAAATCAAAATTGTTGATAAAACAACTTCATTCGCATTATAAAATGGTTTCAATGCAGATTTAATAAAATTGGGTAATTTTACTTCATTACTTAAGTCAACATCAATAAATGCTGTAGTTTGGGAGTCTTGTAAAATTGCAAAGGATATTTTTGATTTTTCTATTATGGAAACAGTTTTTTTAATAACATTATCCGGAGCAACAAATACCATTAAATTCGGCTCTTCAACCAAATATTTACGCAATATTCTTACATAAGCCCCACCATATTGATTTGCAAGTTTTTTGAATTCATCAATGACAATAGAATTACCATAAAGCATGATAAAATCAAATTTTTTATCTAATTTCCCATCATTTAACATTACATGTTCTCTAAATATTATTTTAACACGATGATTAGATGCAATAGCTTTATAAGCTATTTTATCAACTAATTCAGCATTCCCTGCAATAACACACCAATGTTTTTCAATTTTATAGTCGCTATTGGAAGAAACTTTTGCTGCTTGTCTAAGAACACGTATATTATCTTCTATCATTTAACTACTCGCTCAATATTAATTTGAATTCAATTTATATAAATAAACATTGCCTTTATTCAAAAATATTAAATTTAATTAACTAAAATACAAATTTAACATTTAAAATTAAAGAATGCATAAGCTATTTATTAAAGTTTAACCATTATTATTTATAAAAAAATTATTATATATATTTTATCTTTTACATCAATAATTCAAAAAAAATATAACAAAAAAATAATTTAAAGCATATTAAAAGCAAA
>CAYFRZ010000077.1:0-8183 GCA_964345675.1 uncultured Methanobrevibacter sp. | reverse complement strand
CAATAATTCAAAAAAAATATAACAAAAAAATAATTTAAAGCATATTAAAAGCAAAACACTAATTAAAAATAAAAACAATAAGGATAATCTAATAAAATAATAAAAAACTAGAATAATTAATAAGTATAAATAAAAATAAGTATTATTAAGTATTAAATAAAAATATACATAAAAATAAAGTAAGATAAAAGAGAAAATTAATAAGAAATAAACTAAAAAGTAATACTGGAGTTTGAATATGAAAATTGAAAACACAAATATGAAAAGTTTCATTGCACTATCAGATATCATATCACTATTAAATATGACATCAGGATTCTTATCCATGATTTTTTCATTAAACAATGAATTCAACATAGCAGCAATCCTTATGATAATTGCAATCATGTTCGACTCAGCAGATGGTTGGGTAGCGCGTAAAATAAATAGGCAAGACGAACTAGGTTTTGGGAAAAATATTGATTCATTATCAGATATTGTCTCATTTGGAGTTGCACCAGCAATATTTCTTTACAGTTGTATTAACACCACCCCAAGCATTTTTCAAATAATAGTATCAATTGTTAGTTTATTAATTGTTGTATGTGGAGTTTTAAGATTAACAAGATATAATGTAATTGCAGGTAAAATAGAAACCCATGATTTTATTGGATTTCCAATTCCTGGAATGTCATTAATAATAAGTTCATTTTATCTAAGTGGATTGTTCAACCCTTATATTGCAGTTTTATTAAGTATTATTGTTTCATTACTTATGATTAGCAATGTAAGATATCCCAAATTCGACAATATACCTCTAATTACAATATCTTTTATATTAATAATAATCTTAATACTCCCAATTAACATAATCTTATTTAACGTCAATATTCCGGCAATATTATTACTATTATTCTGCTTATACTACCTAATAGTTAATTTAATTAAAAAATGAGCAACATTACTCCTATTAAATTAAATTACCCATCTAAATTTATTCAAGATTAGGAGTATAAATAATGAATGACAAGAAACCAAGAGATCCATTATATCCAAAAGGTTTAGAGGAAACCAGAAACTTAAAAAATCAACTCGCAAAAGAATATTCAAAACCAACTAAAAAAGAGGATGAACTAACACCACTAAAAAAACTAAATCATAAACTTGGAGTTTATTTAAGTCCCAATTCTGTTGAAATATCAAATGATGAAAAAAAGAAGAAAATAGGCATGGCTATAACTACATTAATATTAATTACATTAATTTCATCAGCCTATTATTTTTTAATTTATGAACCTGCACAAGAAGAATTAACACTTGCAAAAACAACAAAACTCAATGAATTACATGAATTATACAGTGGCCCATTAACAACATCACAGAATTCATTTTCATTAAAAAACCAAATTAATGATGCGAAAACTCCTGGCGAAATTGAACAAATAAATATAATAGCACCTGCAACAAAAGATTGGCAATCATTTCACAAGAAATCAATTTACTCAAATAAAGATAAATATAATCGAACCATGGCCACATATTCAAATGAAAGTAAAAACATAATCCTCCCAACAAAAAAAGCTATACAAATTTTAAATGAAAATAATGCGGAAGTATTATCAAAAATAAAATTTGAAGAACCAAATACCGTATCAGTCCCTATTTTAATCACAAGACTTCAAGCAGGAGCAGGTCTCGTAAATATCGGAAGTGTGGTGGATATTTACACTACAAACAATAATACAAATGGAAATTATACATACAATAATACAAGTCCGGACATAAGTGGATGTACAGTTTTAGCTATAATGAGATATGAAGATAATGGAGAGATTGATTCGGAATATTCAAAATCAAACACAGTAGTAAATGGAAACAATACAAATCCAAAAGAAAATACAAAATTATTTTCTTCAGATGTCCTTGAACTAATAAAAGGATCAATAATTAATGGTTATGATGAAGAAAAAACCTTTGAAATGCTTAAGAATTATGGGATAAAATTATCAAATTATGAAAGACAGATAAATTTAGGTGATTTAAATGCACAATATATGCTTTTAATTGAAATACCTCAAGATAAAGTGAATTATGTAATAAATAATATGGATAATATTATATTAACAATTCCCACAACAAAAGCACCTGATTGGATGGTGAATGAAATAAGTTCAACATACAATAGAAAATTATTATATTAGATTTAACAAAAGTGATACTATGAATAAACCAACTATTTCAACTATAGTTATTATTATTTGTATATCAATAATTGGATTATATGCAATGGGTGAAGTAAATTACTTTTCATCTAAAATATCAATAGAAAAAAACATTGACTCACCAACTATATTTATACCTAGTATTGGGGTAAATGAAAAAATTAATAACGAATCATTAAATCGTGGAGTATTAAGTGATCCTGGAGATAATATCCCAACTAAAGATTACATAGTATTATATGGACATAGAACTCTTCAAGGTTCGCCATTTTTCAGATTAAATGAGCTTTCAATTGGGGATTCATTAATATTAGAATGGCCAGGTATTGGAGAATTAAACTACACAGTCACAAATACAACTATTGTACCTGGAACTTCAGATGTGCCAACAGGAAAAAATGAGTCAATATTTTTAATAACATGTGATCCAATTGGTTCTACAGAAAATAGGATAATAGTTGAAGGGAACTTAGAAAATCAGGGAAAAATAAATAACGAGATTATTAAAGAGAACCCGCAAGAATCAAATGCAATCATAATAGCTACTGCATTCTTTATAATTGGAATGATATTCAGTTATTTCTATCCTAAAGAGAATAGAATTTATATATTTGCAGTTGTTTTAATAATTTCATCATTATTATTCTACTTCTGCATTAATCCAATCCCATCTGAAATAATTTATGAAAAAATCATATTTTTAAATGGAGGCATATAAGTGGATGTTGATAAAAAATATTTTTCAAACATAACAACAAGAGAGAGAGCAATATTTGAAGGTGCAATCAGTATGGGTGCATTATTCCATCAGTTTGTAGGAACACCCGTTAATAAAAATACAAAAAAAGGACTAGAGAAAAGTATTGAAAATTCTTTAAGATTGCAACCTGCAATTGAAGATGTTGATGTTAAAATCAAATTTGATAAACTAGAAGAATCAATGACTGAATTTGATTATACTTCACTTAATGGCGACATGTTGGATGTTAAGATATATGCAAAAGTAGATAACGTAAAAGCCACAATTAGAATTGAATTCATTGAAGAACTTAATTATCCATTAATGTATGTTGAAAATATTACAGAAGATTAAAAGTTAATATATCTCTTTTAAATCTTCTACTAATTCTTTCAGATGATTTAATTTTATGTGATTCATTATTACAACTCTAATAGCAACTGGACATTTAGCAACAGAAACCTTCCATCCCAACTCTTCTAATTTACCTGCAAGTTCATTAGTATTGATGTTAGGGTGATTAAATGCAACAAGATTTAATTTTGGTTCACAAATAACATCATAACCTATTTTTTCCAAATTTTCTTTTAAAAATTCAGTATTGTCCATTGATTCTTTAATCAACTTAGAGTATCCTTCTTTTCCAAAATACTTCATGACTGCATAAGTAGCTGCAGAAGCTGCACCAGAACGAGTGCCGACAATCGTTGATTGAGTTTTAACAGTCAAATAAGGAGAATCAACAGCCATTACTTCAAGATATTCCTCTTTTCTAAAAAGAATGCCGCCTGCGGGAATTGGTGCTAACCCCATTTTGTGAGGATCAATAGTTATAGAACAAACACCATCTAAAAAAAAATCAAAAACAGGTAAATCAAATCCCATGTCTCTTAAAAAAGGAATGGAAAATCCGCCAAAAGCGGCATCAACATGGAAATAAATATTATTCTCAAGAGCTATTTTTGAGATTTCTTCTATTGGATCAATCAATCCCAATTCAGTAGTCCCTGCAATAGCCACAATAGCTACTGTTTTATTTGAAATCAAACGTTTGACTGATTCGACATCAATTTTATATTTATCATCAAGGTCAGCCTCAACAATTTTTAAATTTAACATGTCGGCAGCTTTTTTAAAAGAAAAATGAGCTGACTCAGGAATAATTATTTCCCCATCGACAATACCTTTGTATTTTCTTGCATGGTTCCTAGCAGCACGTATTGCCATGATATTAGCTTCAGTACCCCCAGTTACAATATGACCATACGGTTTTTTGATAGATAAAATTTCACCTATAGATTCAATGACTTTACTTTCAATTAATTTTGTACCTTTAAAAAGGCCAGGATCGCCCAAATTTGTATCTAAAAATTTATAATAAATTTCTTTTGCAAAATGATGTGATTCAGTACACATTGAACCTAAAATCCTACCATCTGCATAATTATAATCCAAATTATGGAATTCCTCTAATTCTTTTAAAATAACATCTTTATCTATTGGTTTTTCATCCATAAAATAACCTTAATTTAAAATTTAATAAAAATAAAAAAATAAAAAAAGAAATAAAAAGATTATTCTAAACGTTTACGAGCAGCGTCGAGAATAATTTTTTGTTCTGCTCTAGCAACAGTTTTTCTAACTTCAGCTATAGCATCAGTGTTTGAAGATAGGCTTGTAATTCCAAATTCAACAAGTTTTTCAACAATACGTGGTACACTACCTGCTTGACCACAGATACTGCATTTAACACCAGATTCAACACATTTTTTGATTGTTAATTCAATCAATTTCATTACAGCAGGGTGTTCTTCAGAATAATGTTTTGCAACATATTCATTGTTTCTGTCAACTGCAAGTGTATATTGAGTTAAATCATTGGTTCCCAAACTTACAAAGTCTATACCTACTGCAATGTAATCTTCAATAGTCAATGCAGCAGCTGGAATTTCAACCATCATACCAAAATCAACATCTTCATGAGGTTCTAATCCAATTTCAGAACAAAGTGATTTAGCTTGTTTAAGCTCTTCAGGACTTTGTGACAATGGAATCATGATTCCAATATTAGTGTATCCTTGTTCATGTAATTTTTTAATAGCTTTAAATTCGCATTTGAGAATTTCAGGTTGATCAAGTTCCCTTCTGATTCCTCTCCAACCAAGCATTGGATTGTGTTCTTCAGGTTCGTTTTCTCCACCTTCTAATGTAATAAACTCATCGGTAGGAGCATCCAAAGTCCTATACCATACAGGTTTTGGATAGAATTCATCTGCTACAATCATAACATTTTCAGCAATGATATTGATTAACTCATCTTCTCTTCCATCAGCAATGAATTTTCCAGGGTGAATGCCTGCAGTTAACATTAAGTGTTCAGTTCTAAGTAAACCTACACCATCAGCACCAGTTGCAGCGGCCTTTGCTGCTGCTTCAGGCATACTAACATTAGCTTTAACTTCAGTAACGGTTATTATAGGAGCTGCTTCAACACTGCCAACTGCTTGCACAACTTCCTCTTTAATTTCAGAAATTCCCTCAAATACTAATCCTTTTTTACCATCAACAGTTACCCCTGTATTTTCTTTTAAAATAGTTGTAGCATCACCAGTACCTACAACACAAGGAATTCCTAACTCACGAGAAATAATAGACGCATGACAAGTTACTCCACCTTCATCAGTTACAATTCCACTTGATCTTTTCATAGCTGGAACCATATCCGGGGTAGTCATTGTAGTAACCATTACATCCCCATCTTTAATTTTATCTAATTCTTCAATGTCCAAAATAATTTTGACATTACCAGACGCCATACCCGGACTTGCACCAAGACCTCTTACTAAAACTTCACCAATTTCAGAAGAAGGTTTAGCAGCATCTTCAGCAATATCATTTAATGTAGTGATAGGTCTAGCCTGTAATAAAAATAATTCTCCTTTTTCAAATGCCCATTCAGTATCCATTGGTTCGCCGTAGTGAGCTTGAATTCTTTTACCCATTTCAGTTAATTCAATGAGCTCTTCATCAGATAAAACCCTTTCATTCCGTTTATCTTCTGGAACTTCAACTTTAACACTGGTTTCATTTTCATCATTAACATACATGACTTTTTTGTCACTTACAGTAACATTAATAATATCATTATCTTTTTTAGCAACTTGGTAATTATCAGGAGTTACATCACCTGATACAACAGCTTCTCCAAGACCCCATGACCCTTCGATTAAAGCAATGTCCTCCCCAGTAGATGGATTTACAGTAAACATTACACCTGCTTTATCAGCATTTGCCATTTTTTGAACAACAACAGCAATTAAAACTTTTGAATGTTCAAAATTATTTTCTTCCCTATAAAATATAGCTCTTGCTTCAAATAATGAAGCCCAACATTTCCTCACATATTCTAATACAGATTTAGTTCCAGAAACATATAAATAAGTATCTTGTTGACCTGCAAATGATGCTTCAGGCAAATCTTCTGCAGTAGCAGAAGATCTAATAGCTACTTCAACATCATCTTCACCACATCTTTGACAAAGTTGATTGTAAGCTTCAGTAATAATTAAAATCATGTCTTCTGGAATAGGAACTTCATTAATAATAGATTTAATCTCTTCAGAAGCAGCTTGAAGAGCTTTAGTATCATTAATATCAATTTCATCAAGAATACTTAAAACTTGACTATTAATCCCTGTTTCCACCATGAATTTTTCATAAGTTTGTGCAGTTACAACAAAACCTGGAGGTACTGGAATACCTGCTTGAGTTAATTCACCCAAATTAGCACCTTTTCCACCAGCAATTGGAATATCGGATTTATTTAAATCCTCAAATTTTTTAACATACATGAAATATAACCTCTTGGCTTGAAATTAATACATTGACAAATATTTTAGAATAAAAACATAGCCAATATTATATAATAATATAAAATTTAAAGTTTAAATATTTAATTATAAAAAGTAAAATATTAGCAAAAAAACTTAAAAAAAATAGAAAATAAAAAAAGAATGGCTTTGTAGAAATCCTCATTTTTCTTCAATTTGTGTTGATCTGTAAATGTTGTAAATTGTGTTTTTGAGTTTTGTTTCTTTATTTGATAGTTGTAAGCTTCTGCTTCCATTAGTTCCGTTGAATATTCTTTTAATTACACTAAATATTGATTCTACATTATTTCTTCTTGAGTATATTTCTTGTTTGAATGTTTTTTTACTTTTTAATCTATAATGTCCATTTTTTGCTCTGGATTTTAATGGTATTTGGTCTTCTGCTTTTGCTTCTTCGTTTATGCATTTTCTAATGGGTTTTGTGTCGTATGCTCTGTCTGCTAAGATGTATTTTGGATTGTATTTCTTTATGTTTCTTATTGCTGCGATTGCAAATCGTGTGTCGAATCTTGGGCCTCTTTGGGCTGCGAAATGAAGTATTAATCTACTTTTGACATCGATTGAAATATGGTTTTTTACGTAGCTTTTTCGTTCTTTTCGTCTAATTATTGCATAATATTTGTCTGCATGGTCGTTAGTGAATCCACTTCCGTCTAAAGCAATTATTTCACCATCAATAGAATTATTCATTAATATTTGTTTGTTTAATTCTTGTAATATGGATGTTGGTAATCTTTGGAAGAATTTCTGAAGCGTAGTGTAATGCGGAACCTTTTTTAAATGTAAATATCTTTGTATTTTATCAGATAATTCTAATAAATCAGTTATTTGTCTGTAAGTACTTTGTGTGTAGATTTTAACTGCTAAAAGTGTGAATAATGCATGTTGTGTGAAGTCATGCTTTGAAAAATAGCTTGAATATTTATTTAACACGATTTTAGAGTATTTAAATACATATTTGATGAATTTTAACAGTTTATTTGGTTTTATATCTTTGTTTATTTCTTTAATTTTTTGAAGTGTTGGTTTTTCAAAACCAAAATCCGAAAGATTTAATTGCTTTGAAAACATAATACAACTTGGAGAATGAATATTTTCAATGTTCATATTAATATTTATTCTCCATTTTATTATATATACTTATATATGACTTATTTTTTTCAATCGATGTGTAATTTCAACTGTAAAATTATATTATAAACTTATTAAATGTTTTTAACAAAATTAAAGTAAAAATATGAAAAAAAAGAGTTATTAAAAAATTTTTTGCAAAAATCAAATAGGATTTCTACAAAGCCAATTTCTTTTTTTTATTTTTGAGTGTCTGCCGAATGTAAATTAATTTATGTAAAA
>CAYFRZ010000076.1:0-8202 GCA_964345675.1 uncultured Methanobrevibacter sp. | reverse complement strand
CTAAAGAATAAAAAAAATCATTTAAATTTATTTTGGAAAATCCATCATTATTAATAAATAATTCATGATCCATTAATTCAGTGTAAAATTCAAGAGATTCATCATAATCTTTATTATTAAGTAGTGACTCTCCTTTCAATATTAATTCATATTTTATTTCAAGATTTTTAGCATAATCTCCATCACTTTCTGGTTTGCTTTCTTTTTCAAAAAGACTCTTTTGTTTATTACGCCTTTGTCTATTGCCTAACTTAGAAACAGATTTTCTTAATTTAGTATCAACATTGAAATCTTTCAAATCAGTTACTTTTTCTAATTGATTTAAATCTGATTCATATATTCCTCCATACCAATAACAACTTCCGTTATCACAGATTCTTATTTTTAGATTGTTTCTTCTTTGAAGAACAACAACTACTTCATTACATCCACAAACGGGGCATTTGTTATTGGTTTTAAAAACTTCTATGCGTTTTTTATTTTTTGTAAATCTCTGAGCTCTAGTTTTGAAATATGCTTTGCAGTCGGATGGAATTCCTGAAATATTATTTATTGCATCATATGTTAAACTAACTTCATTTTCATAGTCTTTAATCTTTTTATAACAGATGCATAACTGATTATATCCATAAAAATCATTTGCCTTCTTATATTCTTCAATAGCTTGCAAATATAATCCTCGCTCTTCATAATACATTCCTTTTGATAGATAGCGAAGGTTTTTAATTTTAGTGCCTTCCTTTTTAGCTTGATTCAGGATAATCTCATCAATATTTTTAAGGATGTCTACTTTTTTATTTAGAGGATAATCTTTCATTATGTTTAAAAATCCCATATAAATATCTAAATCATAAGTGCTGAAGAATTTATTTTTTATTTCATCAATTTGGTAATCTTTAAGTTCTTCATGAATCTTATTGGCTGTTTTTACTTTGAAATCGTACTTTTCTTTGAAGTTGTCTACATCATAAAAATCTTCATTGAAGTATTTCCATTTTTCTTCTTTGATAAATGATTGGGATTTGTTAATGGAAAAAAGACAGACATCAATTCCTGTATTCAATAATTTTTCATGGTTTCTAACTTGATATGCTGATAATACATCAGTATTTGCTTTAACTTCACAAAAGAAGAATCCTTCATCATTGAAAACTAATAAATCTGGAAATCCTCTTATTCTGTTATTATAGTCTTGAAGCATATAATACAAAATTGACAATATCTGATCATCGTCCAATAATTCACAAATTTTAAGAATTTTATTTTTTGATTCAGCTTTAATGCGATGCTTTTTAACTTCTTCAATTAGATTAACATTTTTTAAATAATTGATTATACCGTTTATTTCATTTTCACATATTATAAAAAACTCATTATCATAGAAACCGTATCTATATCCTTTTTGCTTGGAAATCTTTTTAAATTCTTTAAATACATCTTTGAAAAGAGCTTTTAATAATCTTTTCCAAGGTTTGTTTTCACTGAAAAATGCATCATATCCTTTGGACTTATAATATTGAATGTCAAATTCCTCACTGGTATAATATTCACCTCCAAATAGGAATAAAGGCCTTTTAGATTGAGTATTTATTTTACTATTGACATTAGTAAATTCTAAATTTCCTTGGACATATTTTTTAAATTGCATTTTTCTAAAATAATGTTTGTTGAACTGATTTAGTAGTTTTTTTAGTTTTTAAAGTTTCTAAATCATCTAAAAATTCTTCAATATTTTCAACTTTTAAAGCATCCTGATTATTTTGCAATATAAATTCATTTCCATCATATGATCCTTCAGGTCTTTCATCAGGAAGATAAGAGTAAATCTGTCTTTTATATTCTTTTGCAAAATTTACTGTATGCATTGTTCCGCTTTCAACTCCACATTCAACAACAAAAATAGCATCTGAAAATGCAGCTACAATTTTATCCCTTTCAACATAATTTCCTTTTTGAACTCTTGTTCCTGGTTCATATTCAGAGATTAAACATCCTCCAGTTTTAATAATTTCTTCTGCCAGATTCTTGTGTGAAGCTGGTTTAACATTAATAACATCCCCTGGAAGAACAGCAATTGTAATTTTATTTTCATCAACTGTTGTTTGATGTGCAATCTTGTCACATCCCAAAGCTAAACCACTTACAACAACTCTATTAGTACTATTAGCAATGTTTTTCACCAAATTTTGCTCAAATCCCTGACTTAATTTTGATGGTTTTCTTGTTCCTATAATTCCAATATTCGGTTTTTTTAATGCATTAACATCCCCTCTAACATATAAAATTAGAGGTCTTTTATTTTCCATTACATTTAATTTTTTAGGATAATTTTCATCAAAAACTGTTATAATGTCTATTTCAGAGTTCAAAAGGTCATTATATAACCTTTCAGCATCATCCATAGCTTTTTTAATTTCATCAGTTGAGAATTTAGAATTCAGTTCTACTTCAGAGACTAAATCATAAAAGTCATCTGAATCATTAAGCATATTCCAATATGTTTTATATATAGTTGCCTTCCCGACTCCTTTAAGACTATTTAAAAATAATATTTCTTTAAGTTTAATCATTTATAATCACCATACTGTTTTAAATAACGCAAATTTGTAAATATTTTCTTTTTTAACTCCATTATTAATCAATATATCTTCACAAACATTCATTATTGTTCCTCTTGTTGAGACATCATCTAATATAATAAAAGCTACATCATCCTCATTTAAAATATCACTTTTTTCACAATCAATCGAGCCTATATGTTGAATATAACTTACACGTTTAGTTTTATGAGATATATCAACATCAATAACTCTTTTTAATAAATTTCCACAATTTTTAATTTCTTTTTTGCAATTAAATTCTGAACGAGCTTTACCTTCGTTATACCATTCTTCAATAATGTTAATACTTTCTTTTACTGTTGCAAGATTATCTCTTTCAACTGTAGATGAGGGTACACTTACTAAAGCTAATTTATTAAATTTTACATCAATTATCTGATTTGATAACTCTGAAATTGCTTCCATTAATTTTATTGTGAAATAATTAAATTCCTCCTTATGTATATTTGGATTTTCTTTATTATAATCTTTATATGCCCATATTTTTTTATTTTCATGTCTTTTATACTTATCATAGTCAAATAAATAATAAACACCAAATTGCTTTTTAATATTATCCGAAACAAACCCTGGATTTTTCATATCCAAATCAGCGATTAAATCAATAATATAATTTGGAATAAACTTATTATGAATAATATCTTTAGTGATACTTTTTAAAATTCCTTCATCTAGAATATATGTTGTACAATAATCATGCTCTGACGTAATTGGCCTTTGTAACGGTTCCATTAAATTTATAATTTGTTTATATGAATACCAATTATATTCTTTTTCTTTATCTTTTGATCTTTCATTATTTGGATAACTATGTTGTTTCACAATGATTTGAAATTTACATTGATCATATGGAAATTCTATCCCCTCTTCCAAAAAATCAGTGACCATAACAGAATTAGAACTTTCCTTAAATTTTTTAAGTTTTTTATAATAATCAAAATTCCTATAAGTTAGTAACCTTTGATTTTTAATTTCACGTACTATTTCATCTGAATAACTAAGACGATTTGCAAGAATTAAACCTTTTTCGTTTTTATGTTTTTCCAATATCTCTTTTATAAGAGGGATTAATAAACTTAAATTATTATTCTGCATATTAACAGTTTTTCTTGCATAGATTTTGTTTTTATCTGAATTAACTGGTAAATTATAATGAATAAGTTTTATTTGAGAGCTATCAAGTCCTAATTCAGTAGCAAATAATTCAAAATCAAGAATATACGAACTAATTAAAATACAAATTTCACTTTTACTGAAACAATGCTCTTTTGCAAGGTTTCCAACATTTAATGGATAAAATGATAATCGATTATAATAATAACTATCATCATAGGAACAAATCCAATTTCTAGGATTTTCCTTAATACATGTAACTACCCTTTTAATTTTTTCATCACCTAATGATAAATAATTAATAAAATCAATCCAAAGAGTATAATCTTTCTCAGGTAAATCTTTAATTTTACATTTGAAATTATTTATTAATTCATCATAATTAGATAAATTGATAGTATAAGAAAACAAATTAACAATATTTTCATCTAGTCTATGAGCATCATCAATAATTAATATATCACTTTTTTCAATGTTTTGTAAATCCTCAAAGAACTTTATTTGATTTGTAAGATGGATATTAGAATTTTTTCTTAATTGATATTTCTTATTATATCTCATTTGAGACTTTTCATTAGCAGTTAAAATAATAGAACTTTTAAAATTATTAGCTAATTTAACAGCAATATCTGAATTCCCCTCATTTGCTTCTAAAACAATGAATTTATATCCTTCTTTTATTGAATCCGAAATTTCAGATAGTATTTTTTCTTGGGATTTAGATGAATGTGGAGGAATATTTTTTTGAATAATTTTTTCTTGATTAGATTTTAATCTGTTCTTAGGTTTTTTATTATGAATGGAAACTTTTGGCAGAGAATCGGCTTTAACTTCTTTATTCATTTCATTCTTTTTATTTTTATTTGATTTATTAAAATATCCACAAATACAATTGCTTTTAAGCATACCACAATTCGGACAAAATATAATTCCCATAATTACCTCCAAATACTAAGAAATAGATAATATAACTTGAACAATGTTCTCAATGGAAAAATTGAACTTGTTATTTATAATTTTATTATTCTACATCCTAATTAATAATTCTGCAATGATATTGTTAATTAGTTATTATTTTGTTATGAAACAAATATATATTTTTATAAAATATTAAGCTTGATATTTTAACATAAACAAATATAAAATATCAAATATAGAACTAATATTAAGTTGTGTTAAACACATTAATTAGGGTGAGTATATGGCTAATTATATTGATAAATACCAAATGAAGGATAAAGGTTTGGATTTAGAAAGAAATGAACCTGAAGAAGCAATCAAATATTATAATGAGCTTTTGACACATGAATATTTCATCAATGACTTTTGGCCATATAGAAGATTAGTTTTAATGTATAAAAAAACTAAAGAATTCGATAAAAAGACAGAGATCATAAAACTATTTTTTAAAAGTGGTGTTTACTGCAATAACCATCAGTTTCTATGGTTCAGGAATAAACTAAGGACATTAGCAGAAAAAGGCCATATAACTCCTGAAGAGATTGATTCATTAGCTGATTATTTTAAAACTCACTCAATTGCCAATAAAGATAAAGCAAACACTCCATTACCTATTGCTGATAGAATTAGAAAACGAAAGGGAGAAATTATTGTTGTCAGTAAAGAAGAATATGATAATAAACAAAAGCAATATGAATATGAAGTCAGATGCACAGAATTAAATAGACAAAAGAGATACGAGGAATATATTGATTTATTGAATCATATGATTGATGATTTAGGTTATAACCGATATGGTTATTTCCAGAAGCTATGCGTGGCCTATCGAAGATTTAATGATTATGATAATGAATTAAGAGTTATCAATAAGTACATGAATGGCGAATCAACTAGAACTAAAGTTAGTGACGAATGGTTTGAAAAAAGATTACAAGATGTTGAAAGTATTAAAAACCCCAAATCTGAAACTGAAGAGTTAAAAGATGAAATTAAATCCCTGAAAAAAGAAAAGGAAGATTTATTAAAACGCATAGCAGAACTTGAAAATAAAAAACCTAAAAAAGAAAAACCTAAGAAAAGAAAATATCCAAAAGCTTCAGATTTCAAAAATAAATATGTATACGAAATTCCTTTTAACCTGAATGAATTAAATTTAACTAAACCTCCAATTTATGAATATGATCCAAATTTAAATGAATTGGAAAACTTGAAAAGAAAAAATATCCTAATACAATATGGAAAATTATTAACTCGAAATAAACAAACAAGTGATGCAATAAGATATTACAAATATTTATGCAATAATACCTATTTTGCAAATGATTGGTATCCTTACAGGCAGTTAACAATCATATATGACAAAACAAAGGATTATCATACTAATTTAATAAACATTAAAAAATTATTCCACAGCAGGACTTATTTAAACAGATATCAATTTGTATGGTTCAGCGAAAAGGTAAGAAGGATTTTAGAAAAAGTTGATGTCAATGAATATAAAGTAAATGAATGGTTTGAGTACTATGAATCGCATGGTGCTTTAAATGAAAGCAAATCCAATAAATTTTTAGCAGACAAATTCATGAAACTAAATGATAATGCCGTTCTAGTTATAACTGATGAGTATTTTAATTATCGTCAAGAAAGATATGCTCTAGAAGAGATTGGGCGTGTTTATGAAAGAGTGGGAAATTATGAACTAGCTATAACTCATTATAAAAAGATTATTGATGAAAAGGAATTTAATTTCTATAAATTTTATCAAAGGATTTGTTATTGCTTAGAAAAGCTTAAAGATTATAATCGTGAATTCGAAGCCATTAAATTGTATTATACTAATCCTCCAATTGAAGTTAGTGAATATAGTGATGAATGGTTTGAAAAAAGATTGAAAAACGTTAATAAGAAATTGAATACTGACTATACTGTTGATGATTTAAAATCATAGAGGTTGAACATGACTGGCGAACATACTTCCCTACAAATTAAAAAGACCTGCAAGAAATGTGGTAAAAAATTAGACATTTCAAATTTCGCTAATTATAAAGATACCACCTATTCTCCAGAAGACTACTGTAAAGACTGTGAAAAACTAATTGCGGCCGCAAAAGATTTAGAGGAACTTATTGACATTTATGGTTTTGGTGCTGAATTTTCAGCTACTGATTTATACAAATACTTTGAAAATGAACTTGTAGCCAATTCCAAAGTTAAATTATTAATGGAATATGATTTACTGGTTAAAAATCAATTAACCGATAATTATCACTTTTCAGATATAGTTACCTGCAATAGTTTCATAAAAGAAAACCGTGTTGAACCAGCTACTGATGGAGATTATGATTTTAAAGAAATCTTAACTCCGTTAGATGAAAAATATGCTAATAAGTTTAATCCAAAACAAATGAATCAAAGTGGTATTGCTTGGATTAGTTATAATGGAGTCACCTGGACATATCAAAGAAATATTAAAAATAATACCATTACTTTCAGTGAAAGTGATATTTTCAAGTTACATGAAACTGTGATTAAACATAATCAGCCATGGGGGGTTCGTGACTTTAACATAGCTGAGAAATTCCTTAAGAATATCTATTCTCCATTTATTGAAACTAGTGAAGATACAGGCATCTTAAATCCTCTACCTGAAGAGTATGAAAGTCGTTTTAATCCTACACAAGCAAGTAAAACAGGTATTGCTTGGGTTTCAATAGTTGCCGATTCTTTTTATTATCAAAAAATATGTCAAAATCCCTAGGTTTAAGAGTGAAATCACCAACTAAAATATGTTCCCTAAATACCTCATACATAAATTCAAAAAATAGTTTATCATTTTTTAAAATTGAAATCAACACAAATACTTTTCCGGAGTTTACATCTACACTCATAAAACACTCTAATATCTCTTTAGGAAATGAATTTAATCTTCTATAAACTCCATTAACGATCTCTTTAATACGAGTATCTGTTTCAACTTGGAATATATTCTCTTCTAAAGCCATTTTCATTATTTCTTTTTTTGAATAGCCATCTAAAATAAGCTCTGCAATCTTTTTTGATTCAATGAACCAAAATGAAGTACTTGCAAGCCCCGCACTATACTTCAATGAAATTCACCCTTTATTAATAATTTATTAATAACATTATAATTAAATTTTGTCAAAATTATAAATTGAAGTTATAATATTATATTTATTTAAAGTTATAATTAATAGTATAGTTGGCTCTTTCAAAAACTTGTGTGATTTAAATATCTGCAAGTTTTTTATTAAAAACATTTTTTTAATATTTGGAGTTATTTTTATAATTTAAAGCTAATTAATCCATTATTCTGAAAAATTTAAATGAATAGATTAATCAAAAAATTAGTTATCACACAAGTTTTTGAAAGTGACAGTAATTTCATCTTTAGTAGATTCAGTGTCCAAATGAGGTGTTTTTTAACAATTATTTCTTTCATGATAATTACCTATATTATAATTCTCTAAAAATTAAACTATATAAACTT
>CAYFRZ010000075.1:0-8315 GCA_964345675.1 uncultured Methanobrevibacter sp. | reverse complement strand
CATAAAATAAGTAATAATAAATAATCATTTTCAAGGAGAGGTTAAATTGTCAAAAAAAGAAGAGCTAGAACAAAAAGGATACAAAACTTATTCTAATGATGAAATTAATGTTTTTTGGAATCCTAAATTATGTCAACATGCAACCGAATGTGTTAGGGGAAATAACAAAGTATTTGATGCATCAAGAAGGCCATGGGTAGATGTTTCACAAGCTCCTGCAAAAGAAATAGCTGAAATTATTGATAGATGTCCAACAGGAGCACTATTATATGAACTCAAGTGAAATTAAAATCACATTTGAAAAAAAAGATAATAGTAGCATGGCATATGATGGAGACAAACAAATTGGACAATGCCACTTTGCAAGACTAAAAGAACAATGGGTAATAACCTTAACCGATATAGAAAAAGACTACAGAGGCCAAGGAATTGGAAAAAAACTAGTAGAACGCATCATTGATGAAGCAAGAAAAGAAAAAGTGAAAATTGTCCCAACCTGCTCATATGCAAAAAAATTAATGTTAGAGAATCCTAAAGAGTACGAAGATGTACTCTAAATTATTCTTTTTTCCCTAATTTTTCTAATGTATCTCCACTAATTCTATATACTGTCCAATCTTTCATTGGTTCAGCACCAATTGATAAGTAAAAATCAATACTTGGCTGATTCCAATCAAGACACCACCATTCTAATCTTCCACATCCCCTTTCAATAGTAATTTCTGCCAATTTCTTAATTAAACTTTTACCATACCCTCTTCCACGAAATTCAGGTTTTACATATAAATCTTCAAGATATATGCCTGCACGACCTAGAAATGTTGAAAAATTATGGAAAAATAGAGCAAAACCAACTTCTTTATCATCTTCCATTGCAAATATTACTTCTGCAACTTCTTTATCAAAAAGCCATTCGATTAATAATTCTTCACTGGCAATTACTTCATCTAACATTTTTTCATATTCTGCTAATTCTTTTATAAATTGTAATATTAAAGAAACATCTTCTTTTTTTGCAAATCTAATGGAAAATTGAGACATGAACACACCTAAATAAACTTTTATGAGAAATCTTATAAATAATAGTTAACATTAAGATTAAATATAAATTTTATGATACTAAAGAAAAATTAAATATAATATATTCCAAAATTTCATAGCATACACAAAAAATATTCGTAAATAGAAAAATTTTCTTTATTGTGTTTATTAAGGATTAATTTTTGAGTTTTTGCAGGCACTCAGACAAAAAAAAGAAAAAAAGGAATGAATTTAATTTATCTATTTTAAAGTTATTCTGCATTTTTGCTTAAACTATGTATTATTTGCTAACTGCATATAATCTAGAAAGATAATAGAAAAAATTAAAGTTTAAATTTCAAAGTGTTTTGGTTGTTCTCCAGAAAAATCAGCAATAGTAGCTTTACCGGAAATAGTAAATACTTCAAAAGCTGGATTGTCACCAGATCCATATAAACCTTTAACTAACTCATTTGAATCAATTACTTTTTGTTTTAAGTTCAAATTATCAATAAATTCTACTTCCCCAACAATCCTTAGCCATACAAATTCAGGACTAGCAGCTGTGAGTTCAAATTTAGGATTTGCCTCTAATTCTTTAAACATCGGTTTTTGATTACTAGTACAGAAGTAAGGTTTTCCATTTTCCTCAAAGTAATACATAATAGGCCTTACTTTAGCTTCACCATCTAATCCTAGAGTAGCAAGATATTCAACTGGATTTTCACTTAAAAATTTAATTACATCATTCATAACAATATTCTCCTAAACAATTATTTAATTAAAAAAATAAAAATAAACACATTAATTTTGTATTTAAGTTCATTTTATACTCTAAATTATGTATAAGCATTTATAAATAGGTTTTGTAACTGAAAAGTAACTAAGTAACCATTTGGTAACGCAAAAAAAGATTATATTTATATGTCCCAATATTCTACAATTAAATATAGGTAGATTAAAATGAGTTCCAATACTGGTATTGAATGTCCAATTAATAAAGCTGTAGAATTATTTAATAAAAAATGGACAATCCAATTAATAAGAGATATGTTTTTTGGTAAAAAGCAATTTAAAGATTTTCAGGAAGATAAACCTAATTTAAGTAATAAAGTTCTATCACAACGCCTTAAAGAACTGGAAGAAAGAGGATTGGTAGAAAAAAAGATAATCAATACCTCCCCATTAACAACTGAATATCATTTAACTGAATATGGACAAAAACTAAATAAAATAATCTATGAATTAGCAGCATTCATTGTAGAAAGTCCGGAATATCCCGAGTATAAAAATAATAAAGAAGAACTCAAAAAAACTTTCGAGACTACTTTAAATATAATTAATTAAAATTTGTAATGTATATTATGTAATTTATACAAACATACTGAACTACTTGATGGGAATGCATAAATCATTTCATCAAGCTCTTCCAATGTTATTTTTTTATTAATAATGAATGTAAACATATTTGCTACATTTTCTGCATCTGCCGCGTATATTTCAGCCCCAACAATGTTTAATTTTTTATCAACAATGACTTTTACCTCAGCAGTTCTATCGTTTTTAAGTTCTAAAGAATATGAATTACCATATCGTATTGTGTGAACTTCATATTCATCATTTTCTTCTGCAATGTAAGCTGGAACACCAACTGTTGCTATTCTTGGTATAGTATATGCAACTGCCGGAACAACAGGATATGTGATTTCATCTGCTTTGCCCAATAGCTCTTTTGCAAGATACTTAGAGTGATGTATTGCAACAGTTACTAATTTTGCAATTCCTGTATCTGCAACATCCCCTGAAGCATAAATATTGGGAATTGCAGTTTGTAAGTGCCCATTTACTTTAATTCCTTTTTTAGTGTAAGTCAATCTCACATTTTCAAGCCCGATATCTTCCACATTAGCTTCTCGTCCCATAGCTACGATTACATAATCTCCAGTTATACTAACCCCACTATCAAGATTAACAGTGAATGCATTTTCATATGCTTTGTTATCTATTTTTGCTTGAGGATCCCTAAGGAATTCATCACTATTCATTGAGTTTTCCACATTTAAAACTTTACTTTCTGAATCATCAATTATGACATTATCATCTTTAATAATTTCTTTTACAGTTTGGTTGAAATGGAAACGAATGTTTTTCTTTTTCAAGATTTCTATGATATTTTGAACATAAGGTTGATGGAAGTATTTTAAAGCCATATTTCCACGAACGATTACATCTGCTTCAAGTCCCGCTTCTGCAAGTATTGATGCAAATTCCATACCAACAAATCCGGCACCTATAATAATTGCATGTTTCGGAAGTTCTTCAATATCTAAAAAGTCAGTACTATCATGCAAATATTCTTTTCCTTTAATCTCCGGAATAACCGGTTTTAGACCTGTGCAAATTACAATTTTATCAGTGGTGAATGTTTCATCACCTACTCGAACTGTATGTTCATCAACGATTACTCCCTTTCCATGTGCAACATCCAAATCATATTCCTTAAATTTACCATCCAAGAATTCTGACATTCCAGCAATACGTTTTTGTTTAAATTTCATTAATTTCGGCCAGTCTACTTCAAAATTACCTGATTTTCCAACACCTTCAAAATTATCAGCCAATGCTTTAATTTCATATGGTGCATCAAGTAATGCTTTGGAGTTACATCCCCTATTTGCACATGTTCCACCAAATAAACTTTCTTCAACTATTAAGATTTTAAGACCTTCTTTTCTTAAAAAACGGCCCCCTTGCCATGCAGCATTTCCGCTTCCAATATAAATAACATCATAATCCATAAAAATGAACCTCTAATTTAATAATTTATCAATCATCATATATTATTGTCAGGAGTATTTTCAATAATTAAATTGAATAAATCCTTTGTTTTGCTAGTTATGATAAATTCCATTACATCTTCTGGAACTTCATATACAAATGTCGGATAACCTGCTTCCGCAATTGGTTTTGAAACTAATACTGCTGAAGTTGATTTGTATGTTTCATTACCAGTTACTGGATAATAATTAAAATCACTTGATTGATTAATATTTTTAGCTATTTTAACAGATGCATTATCCATTGCAGGAGTAGCTATATAAAATCCTTCACCATACTCAGGAACATGTGAATGGCTAATAACAACTGCATCAGCATCAGAAGCTGTAACATTTGGATTTACATAATCATGAACTAGACTTTCACCATTTGCACGACCTTTATTATAATCTTGTGGATTTTTTGTAACAGTTACTTTATAATGAATTATTTTAACATCATCATTAGCAAATTGTTTTGCAGCATCAATTTCAGGATTAATAGCCAATGTTTCTCTTGGGTGAATTCCAGTAATTAAAGCAATGCATTTTGTAGCATTTACATTCCCATAAGTACCCACTTCTACAGTCCCAATACTTGTATTTGCAATAGTTTCATAATTTGCTTCGTTGAAAAATCCGTTTCCAAACCATAATATAATCGCAATAATTAAAAAAATTGCAATAATTATTATTTTTGTTTTTCTATCCACTTTTACACCAAAAGTTAAATAATAACTATCATTATTTTAAAAAAAAAAGAAAAATTAGAATTTAAAGAAGTCTTTACCCCATTTAATTTTATGTTTAATGTCTTGAACTTCCATTTCATAAGTTTTTTCAGAATCCCCATAATTGTCTTCTAAATTTTCAACTTTATTGTCAACATCGATATCTACAACTTTATCCATTAATCCGGATTTTTCAATATTTTCAATTTCGATTAAAGCTTTTTCTCTTACTTCAAAAAGCATGTCAATAGCTTGACCAACACTAATATCTTGTGCTTCTAATTGTTTTACTTTTTCTAATTGCTCATCAGTTAATTCAATTTCCATTTTAATCATAATTACTCCTCATAAAACCATCGATAAAATTATTTATATATTTGATAATATTCATTTAAATTATTTTCTAGTATGCAATATAAATTGTTTCATTAATAACTGTTTCATTAGAAACATTTATATTATTTTATTTAAATAGAATAATTTAGGTGAAAATATGGATAAATGTCCAGATGTTTTTAATAATACTCCACTAATTGGATGGATTCATAACATATCAAAAAATCAGCTTAAATACCTTAATTCACGAATTAAAGAACTTAATTTAGGCCGTGAGGTACGTTATATTATGATGATTTATGATAATCCTGATTGTTCACAGGAGGATTTAGTTAATATTTATGGTGAAAGTAAAGCAAATGTTGCTAAGTCACTTAAAAAACTTGAAAACCAAGGATTTATTATAAGAAATGTGAATCCTGAAAATAGACGTAAATATATGTTAAAAACAACAAAAAAAGCCGATGAATTAGTTCCACAGATAAGGAAAATTTCACTTGATTGGGAAATTAAAGTCGGAATTGATGAAAATGATTATGAATTAAAAGAAAAAATCAGACAAGTAGCAATTAATAGTATGAAACTTATTGACAATAATTAATTAAAGAGGGGAAAATTATGAAAATTGAATTTGAAACATATGTAATATTCGTATCATTTATAACTTCATTTTTTGCAGTGTTTTTATCAAATGGTATAATTATTGGTGTGCCGGCAATAGCACAAGACTTTGCTATGAACAATGTTGTTCAAAACTGGGTGCCAACTATATTTTTCCTTGTTGTAGCTGTATTTACAGTTCCAGCAGGGCAAATTTCAGGGAAATTTGGTGTTAAAAAATCACTACTTGCAGGAATTACAGTATTCTTGTTAGGTTCAATTGGAGCATGTCTTGCCTTTTCAACTGAATCTTTTTTAGCATTTAGAATCATACAAGGTATAGGAGTCGCATTTTTAAATGTATCTGCAATGGCAATGGTTGTTCATGCAGTTAAACCACAAAACAGAGGAAAAGCATTGGGTTTTACAGTAACTGGTGTTTATCTTGCAACTTCACTTTCACCAGTTATTTGTGGATTTTTAGTTCATAACTTAGGTTGGAGATCAATGTTTTACTTTGTAATTCCATTTTTAGTATTCTGTATCATATTATTAATCTTAAAAATACCACAAGAATGGAAGACCTATCAACATGACACAATAGATAAAGTTGGATCTATAGTATATGCTATTGGAATTTTATTATTCATTTATGGATTCACCACTTTAATTACAACAAATGGTAAAATATTAACAGTTACTGGAATTATTTTGCTAGTGATATTCGGAGCATATGAATTAAGACAAAAATCACCTGTATTCAATATGAATTTATTTAGAAACAAAAAATTCACATCATCCAATGTCGCAGCATTATGTAGTTATCTTGCAATAATGGTTGTAACAACAATCTTAAATTACCATTTTCAATATGTAAGGGGTTGGGATGCACAAATGTCTGGAATGATATTAATCATAACACCAATTATTATGGCAATAATGGCTCCGAATGCTGGAAAACTATCCGATAAGATACATCCACAAAAATTAGCAGCAATTGGTATGGCAATTGCAACAATTGCACTTGGAATTTTAACATTCTTAAATGGAGACACACCCATTTATTTTGTAATTATAGCAATGATTTTACAAGGTATTGGAATGGGACTTTTCTCATCCCCAAATATGAATGCAATTATGAGTTCTGTCCCACCTAAAGATGCACCAACAGCATCAGCTTCACAGGCTACAATGAGAACTATTGGTCAAACCATGAGTTTAGGTCTCTTAACATTAATATTTGCTTGGGTAATGGGTAATTTGGAACTAACTCCACAATATGCAACATTGATTGTACAATCTTCCCAAATAATTTGTGGAATCTGTACAGCAGCATGTATTTTAGCTATTTTTGCATCACTTGTCGGAATTAAATCCAGCGATAAATTTAATATTGATAGATAAATTGAGAGATTTACTATCAAATTTTTTTACTTTTTTAACATCAATTTTCAAATATTATAAATAACATATCTATTTAAGAGTTGAATTTACATGGAAATTACTGCAGATGAAATGAAAAAAACAATACAAAAAATATATGACCGTCTAGATAAAGTATCTCCCGTTGATTTTGATTGTGGAAAATTATGTGGAGAAATATGCTGCGTTTATGATGCAGAAGACTATCACAATGAGGATTTAGCCCTATATCTCTTACCAGGTGAAGAATTAATGTACGAAAATAGTGATAGTTACGAATTATATTATATTGATTCATCTGAAATTAAATATCCTCACTCTTGGAAAGGTCAGATTTATCTTGTTAAATGCAATAATCCACCAAAATGTGATCGCAGTATCCGACCAATCCAATGCAGAACATTCCCATTAATACCACACTTAAATAAAAAAGGAGAATTTCATTTAATATTTGATGAAAGTGAATTCCCATACAAATGTCCAATAGTCCATAACAATATAAAATTAAATGACGATTTTATAAAAGTAACTTACGAAATCTGGTCAATATTAATAGCTAATCCATTAGTTTATGATTTAGTGGATATGGATTCTAGAATGAGAGATAATAGAAAAACAGATTATAAAATTATAATTTAATCAACTAATACTGAAATTATAGTGATTTTACTTAAAATATTAATTATTTATAACTTCCAATTAATTTCATCAATATTATTTTCTTTTAAAAATCGATTCGCCAATTTAAAATGATTTGACCCAAAAAAACCTCTTCTTGCTGAAAACGGAGAAGGATGAGACGTGATTAAAACTAAATGATTAGGATTCGTAATCAATTCTTTTTTCTTTTCAGCTTGTTTTCCCCAAAGCAAAAACACAATAGGTTGTGTTCGATTATTTAATATTTTAATTACATTATCTGTGAAAGTTTGCCAACCGCATTTACTGTGAGAATTTGCATTGCCCTTTTCAACTGTTAAAACAGTATTTAATAGAAATACTCCTTGTTTTGCCCATTTTTCCAGACAACCAGACTTGGGAATTGGATAAGAATACTCATCATTTATTTCTTTAAAAATATTTTTTAATGATCTTGGTATAGTCCTACCATCAGGTGTTGAAAATGCAAGTCCATGAGCTTGGCCTTCTTCATGATAAGGATCTTGACCTAAAATAACAACCTTAACATTACTTAATGATGTTAATTTAAATGAATTAAATATATCATCATACGGAGGATATATTGTTTTTAATTTATATTCTTCAGTAATAAATTCTTTAATTTTTAAAAAGTAATCTTTTTCAAATTCATCCTTTAAAACTAAATCCCAATCATTATGCATCATGAAAAATACTTTGTTTATTTATTTATTTTAATTTTTCTAGATAT
>CAYFRZ010000074.1:0-8324 GCA_964345675.1 uncultured Methanobrevibacter sp. | reverse complement strand
ATTTTGATTTTGAAAGTTTATATTATATGAGGCTGTTTGCAATTAAATGTTTTTTTTTAAAACTTGTTGTTATTCGGTATGATGATTTATTGTCACTATTTTTTTAAAATTCAATTATTAATAATATTTCATTGATGAATGAGATGCTTTTTAATTTCAGATATTGATTTAGATGGATTTTTATGAATTATTGTAATAGATTCCTTTGTTAGTAAATTGAAATTCTTTCTATATTTTCAAATTTGGTGAATTATTTGTTTTATTTTGGAATTTTTTGATGTTAATGCTATAAAAATAAATAAAAGAAGTAATTATTCTTTATTTTAAAAAATTAATTATGTCAAGCCATTACACTTGAAATACACCTCTCAGTTATTTCAAATGGATTATTATTTTTGGTATAAACCATACTCCTAAAATAGAAATTAAACAACAGATTATAATTGCTGGGGGATATATAAAATATCCAATAATCATCCCAACTGAAACTGTAATTATGGTTGCATACATTGGATAATGTTTATTTAATGCAATATGTAATGCAATATTCCATGGATCGGCTTGTTTTAAGAATTTACCCATGATTAAAGATAGTATTGCGGTTATTATAAAACATAATCCATATAAGAATTGCGGTAAAAATAAATAGAAATGTTCACCAACAAATGATGTAAGATAGGGTATTGTTGAAAATATAAATAGTGTACTTCCCATTGTCCAAATAACTTTTTGATCAATTTTGTTTACAAGATGGAATATGTTATTGTTGTAATTCCAAAAGTTGAAACATACTATAAAACTAACTGCATAAATTAGAAATTTATATCTTAAATCATAAAGAGCTTCCCAACTACCTGTACTTGCAAGTGGAAGTTCTAAAACAATGATTGTGATGATAATTGCTAAAATTGCATCAATTAATGCTTCAAATCTCTCAGTTTCCATCGTTCCACCTCTTTGTTATTCTATCGATAAAAATCCATAGGATAACTGCTAATAGACAACAAACATAAATTCCAGGGCTATATATGGTATAAGTTAAAATAAAACCAATAAATAAAATAATTAATGGTATGCTTTGAAGATTAGTATCAAAATTCTTTTCTTTTAACTCCTTGTTATATGGATTGCTTTTATAGATTGCTTTTGTAGCTAATCTACTAAAAATATGAGTCATTATAAAAATCAATCCAAACATTGTCTCTGCAGGGATTGAATTAATATTATTCGCAATCCAAAGTGTAAAATATGGGAGTAGTGTAATAACAAAAGTCATTGCCCCATAAAGCCAAAGACCATTATTGTCAATTGTGTCAATAATTTGGAATAACTTATGATTGGCATACCAAAGATTGTATAATGTTAAAAAACTGATTAAATAAGCAATATATATTGTATTTAATTTTAAAATGGCACTTACTGTAGGACTTGCAGGTTGCGGAATTTTTAAAACTAAAACAGTTATAATGATTGCTAAGATTGCATCAAAAAATGTTTCAAATCTAGTTGTTTCCATAGGTGAATATTTAATATTTCTAATATAAATTATTAATTAAGGTGATAAAATGGACATGTTAATTGGTGGAAAACACATTTCAAGTGATGATGTAGAAGATGTAATAAATCCATATACTGGGGAGGTAATTGATACTGTTCCAATTGCCCATAGACAAAATGCAGATTTGGCTATTGAAGTTGCAAATAATGCTAAAGCGAGTTTATGTGAAATGTCCGCATTTAAAATTTCAAATAAATTATTTAATGTTGTTATTAAACTAAAAGAAAAACGCCAGGAATTTGCCGAGTCTTTAACTTTAGAAGTTGGAAAACCCATAACAGAATCTTTACTGGAGGTTGATAGATCAATTGAAACATTAAAACTTGCAGCTGAAGAAGCAAAAAGGATTTATGGGGAAAGTATTCCTTTGGATGCGGGAATGGGAGGTAAAGGATTTTTTGCATTTACACAAAAAGTGCCATTGGGTGTTGTGGCTGCAATTACTCCATTTAATTATCCTCTTAATTTAACAATCCATAAAATTGCACCTGCAATTGCTTGTAAAAATACAGTAATTGTAAAGCCACCAACAGAAGCACCTTTAACAGTTATAAAATTCTGCGAATTATTAAATGATGAATTTCCGGATGGTGTTGTAAATGTTGTTACTGGATATGGTTCAGAAGTCGGAGATTATTTGGTGACATCACCGGATGTTAATAAAATATCATTTACTGGAAGTGTAACTACTGGTCTTATGATTTCACAGAAAGCAGGAATGAAAAAAGTCACTTTAGAACTTGGTGGAAATGATCCTACAATTATTTTAAAAGATGCAAACTTGGATAATGCGGTAAAAGGAATTATAAATGGGGCTTTTTTGAATGCAGGTCAAGTTTGTATGGGTGTTAAAAGAATAATTGTTGAAAATGATGTAGCTGATGAATTTGTGGATAAATTAGTAACTGCAACTCAAAAATTAGTAATTGGGAATCCAATGGATTCTAAAACAACACTTGGAACATTAATCTCTCAGAAAGCTGCAATACAAGTAGAAGAAACAGTTAAAAATGCTGTTGATAATGGTGCAAAAATATTAACTGGCGGTAATCGTTATGGTGCTTTTTATGAGGCTACTGTTATTGACAAGGTTACAACAGATATGGATTTAGTTAAAAACGAAACATTTGGTCCGGTTGCACCTATAATTCGTGTTAAAAATTTAGATGAAGCAATTGAAGTTGCTAATGATACTGATTATGGTCTTCAAGCAGGCGTATTTACTCGTGACTATACATCTGCAATGAGGTGTGCAAATGAAATTGAAGCCGGAACTGTTTTTATTAATAAACAATCTACATTTAGAACTGATAACATGCCATTTGGAGGATTTAAGAATAGCGGTGTTGGTAAAGAAGGAATAAAATATGCAGTTGAGGAAATGACTAAAACAAAATTAATTGGATTTAATTTAAGATAAAAAAGAATATAAGTTGATTAAACTTATTTTAAATAGTTTTCAACAAGGTTACGTGTTTCGTTAAGTGATTCCATTGGAATTCCTTTTGGCATTTGGCCAAGTTCTCCTTCAACATTTTTAAGGATATTTCCGTTCATCCCAAGGAACATTCCTTCACTTACAATGTCACTAAATGATTGTGGTGGGAGTAAGGAGACACCAACTTTGTTGTTATCTTTAACATTTAAATCGTTAGTAAGGACTGTAATTGCACGTTTTCCAAGATTTACATTACAAATCAATAATTTATCATTTTTAGGATGTTTTGTAACACTCATTACTTCTCCAACTTTAATGTCAACTCCAATAATGGGATCGTTAATTGGGCCGAGTGCTAATCTATCTTTCAGACCAATAATTGTGTCTAAGAAGAATCTAACTTTTGCAATATTTTCTTGAGTTTTTTCCTTATCTTCTTTAGGAGTATTGCTTAAAAATTTTTTATTCCAGTCTGGACCACCTAAATACTCAATAATTTTTTCTCCTTTTTCTTTTAATGATGTAACATCTGGGGAGTTTACTAATTCATCTCCTTCGAGGTAAGAATAAATTAATGATTGAAAATCACTATTCATTTGTTTTCCTAAATCAATAGCCTGTTTTTTATTCCAACTTCCTCTAAAAGATGCTGTTGGAATGAGATTTAGATAATCTTCTCTGGATTTACTTGCTACTAAAATTCTATAATCTTTTGTTGTATCCCACATTTTAAGTCTCCTTTTAATCTAAATTATACTTTAAATTTATAATTTAATAAATTTTTTGTAAAATAAGACTTATTTAATTCTATTGAAAATAAAAAACTATTTATATTAACAATAAAATAAATTTATACATATTTATTTAAGATTATTGTGGTGTAAAAATGGTAGAAGTTTCAAAATTACGCAGTTTAGATATTTATACTAACACAGGACATTATGTTGGTCGTGTAGAAGATGTTGTTCTCAATATTAGATTAGGAACTATTTCAAAATTACAAGTTAGGGCTATTGAACAAGAAAGAAAACCTGCTGGTGTTATTAACTCATTTTTAGGAAGTATTCGTGGTGAAGTTCCTGAAGAAAATGACATGAAATCTTTCCAAAGTGATTTATTAACTGTCGATTTCGATAAAGTTCAAGCTATTGGAGATATCATGTTAATCAATCCAAGGGATATTAAAAAAATAAACCCTGAACCGCAAGTTCCTGAAGATGTAGTTCCAAAACAACCTGAAACTCAACCACAAGAAACTCAAGTCCAATTCGATGCTGAAAGATTATAATTTATCTTTCATTTATTTTTTTAAAAATTTTTTTTGTGTGTCTTTTATGAAAGTAGGTATTATAGGATGTGGAGCTATTGCTAATATTATTACAGGCAGTATAGCTCCTGAAAATAATGGTATTGAAATTGCATACTTCTTTGATAAAGATATTGAAAGAGCAGAGAATTTGGCAAGTTTAGCTGGTGGTGTGGCAGCACTTGATTTTAATGACATGTTAAACAATGTGGATTTAGTATTGGAGTGTGCTTCACCTGCTTCGGTTAAAGAATATGCGCCAATTGTCCTTGAAAAAGGGATTGACATGATTACAATGAGTATTGGCGCATTCATGGATATCGATTTTTATAATAATGTTTTAAAAATAGCTAAAGAAAATAATGCTAAAATACACTTGCCATCTGGGGCGGTTGTTGGTTTAGATGGGATTAAAGCTGTAGCTAAGTTTGGTCTTAAAGAAATTAATCTTGTAACTCGTAAATCTCCAAGATCTCTTGGAAAAAATATTGATGCTGAAGAAGTGTTATTTGAAGGAAAAGCTTCCGAAGCAGTTAAACAATTTCCATTAAACATTAATGTGGCTGCAACAATAAGTATGGCATGTAATAGGGATATTGATGTAAAAATTATTGTTGATCCTAAGGTTGATAGGAATGTTCATGAAATCACCGCTAAAGGGGACTTTGGTGAATTTAAAACAACCACTATGAACTTCCCATGTGAAGCTAATCCTAAAACAAGCATGTTAGCAGCACTTTCAGCAATTAGGTTACTTAAAAGTTTTAATGAAACCATTAGTGTGGGTATGTAATGAAGGAATATGAAGTTTATTCTTCACTAAAAGTTCCAAAAAACTCTAAAATTATTGTTCGTTTGGATGGAAGAAGTTTTCATCAATTAGCTTGTGATTTGAATTTGATTAAACCATATGATGGGAATTTCTATAAAGTTCTCTCTCAAGTTTGTGAAGATTTATTTAAAGAGTTTTCACCCAGTTTTGTTTACGCTTTCTCAGATGAAATAAGTATGCTTTTAGATAATATTCCTTTCAATGGTAGAATTGAAAAAATTGATTCTGTAATGGCTAGTTTTACTTCTAGTTCTTTTGTTATTAACTATAATACTAAATTTAGAAAACCACCTTCTTTTGACTCACGAGTTATTCCAATTTCTGATGATGATATTTTAGAATATTTCAAATGGAGACAAGATGAATCGTGGAGAAATTGTGTTAATTCGCATGGTGTATTTTACCTAAAGTCCAAGTATCCAAATAATGCATCAAATGATAAAATAAATGGATTGAATTTAAGTGATATTCATGAATTATTGTTCCAAAATGGCATTAACTTAAATGATGTTGATATTTACAAAAAAAGAGGAATTGCAGTATATAGGAAAAATAAAAAAGTTGTGGGTTTCAATGAAAAAGAAAATAAAGAACAAGTATCATACAGAAGTTATGTATTTACAGATTGGAATCTTCCGAAATTTAACAGGGATTTCTTTAAAAACATTGGTGTTTTAAAATGAGTTTTATTTCAAAATTATTTGGCAATGATGATGAATTCAATGAAGTTAGGGTTGACAAGGAGGTTTTGGATTCTGTAATTTACTATTCAAAACAATCATATCCAAATGAATTTTTAGCATTTTTTGATGGGGAAATTAAAAATAAAATATTATATATTACTAGTTTGATATTTGTTCCGGGTGAAACTTGTGAAACTGGAGCTATTGTTCACACTGAAATGGTTCCAATTAACACTAAATATTTTGGGTCAGTTCACTCACACCCAGGACCAAGTGCAAGCCCATCTGATGCTGATTATATGACTTTTTCTAAAAATGGATATTTTCACATGATTGTATGCTTACCTTATTCTTATGAAACATTTAGGGCATATGATAGGCATGGTGAATCTGTAGAGTATAGTGTTGGAGATTATAGTCATTTAGTTAAAGATAATTCTAATGAATTCTTTGATGAAGATGATGTATTAACTGATAATGATGAGTTTAAACCTGGATTTTTTGATGAAGATGATGATGAGTTTTTCCAAAGTCTTGATGATGAAAGTGTTAATAAATATGATGAATTCGAAAAAAGAAGTCAAATAAACAATCAGACATCTAATAACATAATAAAAATAGAACTTAATAATGATGGTAGTGTCAAAAAAATTTCAAGAGAATTTAAAGACTAATTTTTAATAAAAATAAAAAATAAAAAAAACAATTATGGTGAAAAATTGTTTTTTATAATTCAATTCCTGTAGCTTCATAAACATTGTCTAAAGCTTGGATTTCACTAATTACTTCTTTTGGAACTTCTTTGTCTAAAGTTAGAACCATAATGGCTCTTCCACCTTTTTCATCTCTTCCAACTTGCATGATTCCAATATTGACATTGTGTTCACCTAATTTAGTGCCTATTTTGCCAATACTTCCAGGAACATCTTCATATTTAGCAATGAACATGTGTCCTTTAGGAATAACATCAACCCAATAGTTGTTTACTTTTAATATTCTGGATTCATGTAGTTTGGTTCCTTCGGCTGTGAAAGTTTCATCTTCACTTTTTGCAATAACTTTAATTAATGATTCGTATCCTCTGGAGTTATTTTTTCTACCTTCTGTAATGCTAATTCCTCTGTCTTTAGCAACTAATGCAGCATTAACGGTATTTACTGGTGAACTTAAGAATGGGTTTACAGCACCTTGGATAACAGTTCTGGATAAAATTTCGAGGTTGTCAATTTCAGAGAGTTCTCCACTGTATATGATTTCGATTTCTTTGAGTTTACCATTTATTCCTTGGGAAACGAAACAACCTAATTTTTCACATAATTCCATGTATGGGGATAATTCATTGTAAGTATTTTTATCGATACGTGGAAGGTTTAATACATTTTTAGGAGTGTTTCCTTTTGCTAAATCAATGATTTCATCAGCTACAATAATAGCTGCATCTCTTTGAGCTTCTTTGGTTGAAGCTGCGATGTGGGGGGTTAGAACAATGTTGTCAAGTTCAAATAATTTTGTGTTTTCAGCTGGTGGTTCTTCTTCATATACATCAAGAGCAGCTCCACCAATTTTATTATTAACTAATGCTTCGTATAATGCATTTTCATCAATAATTCCACCACGAGCGCAATTCACGATAAATGCACTATCTTTCATGATTTCAAATTGTTCTGTGGAAATTGAATGTTTTGTTTCTGGTGTGAGCGGTACGTGGATAGTAATGAAGTCTGCATTTTTAAGAACAGTATCTAAATCAGTTAATTCAACACCCATTTGTTTTGCAACTTCTTCTGGTAAATATGGATCGTATGCCATTGCATCCATTCCAAATGCTTTACATCTGTTTACTACTTGTGATCCAATTCTTCCCATTCCTATTACACCAAGGGTTTTGTTTCTAAGTTCAACACCCATGAATTTTTTCTTTTCCCATTTTCCTTCTTTAACAGATTTATCTGCGATTGAAATTTTACGGGCCATACTTAAAATTAATCCCATTGTGTGTTCAGCTACAGTAACTGAAGTTGATTCTGGGGAGTTTACAACCATAATACCTTTTTCAGTTGCAGCATTAAGGTCGATGTTATCTACTCCAACACCGGCTCTTGCGATAATTTGTAAATTATCTGCTTTTTCAATAATGTCTGCAGTTAATTTTGTACGACTTCTTACTACGATTCCATTATATTCATGGATGGTATTTGCTAACTCTTCAGGAGTAATGCTGGCATCAACAACAACATCAGCTACTTTTTTTAAGTTTTCAATACCCTTTTCATTAATAGCATCAGCGATAAGTACTTTCATTTTTTCACCATAATCTTTAATTTTAAATGATTTAATAATAGATATATATTTTATATTATTTAAAATGTTTTAATTTTAATGTATTTTATCCATTAATCAATTATTTTTAAAAATAAATGTTATTTTTATCTTATTTTTTCTGTAATCTGTTCGTTTATATAAAAAATTATATATGTCTTAAAATTAATTATTACATGGTGATAATT
>CAYFRZ010000073.1:0-8745 GCA_964345675.1 uncultured Methanobrevibacter sp. | reverse complement strand
ATCTTAATTTCAAGGAAACAAACATATGAGAAAAATAACATTAAGACTTTTAACAAGATTACCCACAAAATATGTGACAACCGGACTACTATTAATTATCGCATTATTTGTTTATGGAATATTAGGTTCGTATTTTATAATGCACTTAAATATCATTGATTCTATTTATTATTCAATTATCACTATGGCAACTGTAGGTTACGGAGATTATACACCCCATACAGGGATTCAAAAGATTTTTGCAACAACATTGGCTCTTTCAGGGGTTGCATTGCTTGCTTATGTATTTAATATCATGTTAACAAGTTTCCAGGAAAAAATGAGTACATATTCAAAAGGAGCGAGAAAAATGAAAACAATAGATGATATGGACGATTATTATATTATTTGTGGATTCGGCAGAATTGGAAAAGTAGTATTTGATGAATTAAATAAAAGAAAACAGAATATTATTGTAATTGAAAAAAATGAAGAAATTTGCAATAAAATTGAAGAAAACAGTTCAGTAGTCAGTATTCATAAAGATGCAAGTGAAGACAATTTAATATCCAAATTAGCGGGTGAAAGATGCAATAGTGTAATTGTGAGTACCGGAGATGATGTGAACAACTTATTTATTGTTTTAACAATTCGTGAAACTAATCCCGATGCATGGATTGTAACAAGAGCAAGCAAAGTCGAAAACATTCCTCGCCTTAAAAAAGCAGGTGCGAATAAAGTAGTATCCCCTGAAATAAGTGGAGGGCAAGATATGTTCTTCTAATCGACAAATCCTTATCTTTTAAGAATAACAGTAAAACATACTGTAGACCAAATTTATGATGAATTTAAAGTCATTAACAAATATGATTGTAGTTTAGAAACCATCGATTATCACATCCCTGGAGTTGAAACACCACTTACCCGTGAAATATATGTAACCCGACTTGCAGATGGTAAAAAGTATTACAACTATCTACAAACTCATGATGATCAAAGACAAGCATTAGATACATTATACAGAACTACTAATAATATACACTCACATTTAATTTTAGGTCAAGACAAAGAATCTTTTGAGAATTTAATAAAAGACTTAAAAGAAATAGAAGAAATTATAGGAATCAACTTAACCAACGAAGAAATAGCTAAAATAACTAGGGAAGATTATAATTAATATATAGATAATTTTGAAAAAAAAGAAAAGAGAATAAAATTCTCTAGAATAAATCTTGTAAGTTCATGATGTATGCACCCAATTTACCATCAAAGTTACCTGCACTAATTTCAAGTACACCATCAACTGCACAAGCTGCTTCAATTCCAGCTTTCATAGCTGCTTTAACGGATTCTTCATCTACACCATCAATAACAATTTCAAATACACCATCAGCATCTTCTCTGATATCAGAGTCCACTTCACCTTTTAATGTTACACACATTTTTTCATTAGTGGATGCGTTTAAGAATTTTGAGTATTTATTAGATCCCACTTTAGAACCAGATGCAACCATACCACCAGGGAATGGAGTAATTACGCCTTCAACTTTAGAAATAGCTTCAACAGCTACTTGTGCTGCTTCTACACCAGTCATTTGATCTTTTGCTAAAATGAAGAAGTTTCCTCCTGCCACACCATCTTTGTATCCAAATTCAGATTCTACTAAGAAATCACCAGACATAATTGGAATAGAGTGGATTTTTCTTCCGTCAATTTCACATTCTTTTTCAAATCCGTCTCCGAAGAATTTTAATTTATTACCAGTTTTTAAAGTATCTTCTGATTCGAGACAGTTGAATGCTGCTGTAGTAGGAGCAGTTAAAATACACATTCCAATTCTTTCCATTAATTCATGATCAAGTGCTTTTTTACCGCCTTGACAAATCATAATAACATAACCCGGCCTTCCATCAGGAGTGTTTTCTGCCGGTACAAAGCAATCAATACCTGCTTCTGCAGGACATCCAATAACAGAAGTTCCGTAACCGGTTGCTTCAGTTGCTGCGATTTTTGCTAATTCTTCAGTTGCTGCAGTAACTAAAATTCTAGTTACTTTAATTCCGAAACCTTCTGCATAAGTATCTTTAATTTCTACACCATTAATTTCCATGATTTCACCAAAATTAATATACAAAAAATAAATTTTTTGCTATAATAAGATTTATGTGTATAAATTAAAATAAAGTTTTCTATTTAATTATCAATTTCATTTTCAAGAGCATCCTCAATTTCTTCATTTGATGAACCAAATGAAATTTTATCCATAATTGAAGACCCATAATGAGGTAAAATAAGCATTCCTAAAATAATAGCCAACCAAAATGAAATTAATCTTTCTATGACTGTTGCAGCTGCACTTATTGAAGCAGATATTCCTGCAACAGAATAAAATACAACCATAATTCCATCAACAGCACCTAATCCCCCTGGAAGAAGGGGGATCATACCAACTAATGAAGCAATAATAAATACTTCTCCAATGACAATTGGACTAATATTTGCACCAAAAGCTAAAAATACCACATAAACTCTTAAAATTTCAAAAATCCAAATAATAAAAGATAATGGCAATGCATAATATGTTACTTTTTTACTGGAAATTACAACTTTCATAGTATTTTGGAAATCCAATATAACAGAATGTATTTTATTTTCTAGTTCTTCAGAATTTTTCTTATAAAATCTCCTAACTAATTTAATTATCCATCCATCAACACGTTTTCCGAATTTAGGATTGATAGACATATAGATAATCATGATTAAAATAATAACAATTGCAATTACTGCTAAAACCATTACACAAAGTAACCATAAATCAAAATTGAAGTAAAAATTCATACCAATAATTGTTATAACAGCCAATACAACAAATGGGAAAGTATCTAGTGCCCTATCAGCTACAACTGTAGCAAAAGTTTCTTGCATAGGATAATCTTCTTCTTTAGCCAAAATATATGCCCTAACAGGTTCTCCCCCTCCACGTCCGGAAGGAGTTATATTATTAACAGCAAGACCTACCAAAATCATGGGAAGCAATTTTTTAAAACTAGTATTAATATCAGCCAAATTATTAAGTATTTTCCAACGAAATGTGTACAAAGCATATGTAAATACTTGTACACCAATAGCTAACGCTATCAATTCCAATTTAGCTACTTTTAAAGCATCAATAATATCATGTATTCCGACTAACCATAACATTATGATTAATATGAGAACACTTATTCCAAGAAAAAAAACTGATTTTTTATCCATAATATACTATTATAATTATATTTTCAATACTTATAAATTTATATAGAAATTTATTCAAAGTAATACATTAATGAGATATATAACAAAAACCGACCTAACAATTATTGGAGTAAATTCAGGTTATTTATTAATAGGAATTGGAGTAATGTGTTTGGTTCCTATAATATTTGATTTAATGTATTTTGAATTTGATTTAATTAGTTTTGTCTTACCTGCAACAATATCAATGGGTTTTGGAGTTTTTTTAACTAAATATCTCGCAAAATATTCAAATAAAAATTTACGGCTTAAACATGGTATGATTATCTCATCATTCGGATGGTTATGGGCAGCACTCATCGGAGGATTAGTTTTTATACTTGCAACAAATATGTCCCCTATTGATGCAATTTTTGAAAGTATGTCCGCTCTAACTGGTACTGGAGTAACCATGTATACTAATTTAGAAATATTGCCACATAGCATACTATTTTTTAGAGCTTTTGAACAATGGATTGGGGGTTTAGGGGTCGTAGTTATGGTCATTAGTGTTCTTGCAAAGCCAGGTACATCAACATCAACATTATATCATTCAGAAGCACGTGAAGATCGTATAAAACCAAGTACTAAAGCAACCCTTGAAAAAACAATAAAAATCTATTTAATTTATACCCTTGCAGGAATTATATCATATACTTTGGCAGGAATGCCTCTTTTTGATTCACTATGCAATACATTTTGTATTATTTCAACAGGAGGTATGAATGTTAAAACTGCAAATATGGGTTATTACCAAAGTGAGTTAATTTATTTCATATCAATTGTTTTAATGATTCTCGGTGCTACAAGCTTTTTAGTTCATTATAAAGTTATAAAAACAAAAGGAAAATCTTTACTTGAAGATTTACAATTTAAGATAATTATTTGTGTAATAGCAATTGTGACATTGATGCTTTATTATGTCTCAAATATTGTTCCAACAGAATTATTATTTACAGTAGTGTCTGCAATTACAACAACAGGAGCCAGTATTTCACCATCAGCTACAATGGCAGTTTGGCCATCCTTTGTAATAATTTGTTTAATTTGTTTAATGATATCCGGAGGTTCAAATGGATCTACTGTAGGTGCTATTAAACTCATTAGATTAATTACATTTTTCAAAGGAATTTACAGACACATACGTGAAATATTATCACCAAGTGGTAGAGTAGTTCCGATAAAATTACAAGGTAGAGCATTACCTGAAAAAGCAGTAGCAGAATCTGGGAATTATATTACATTATATTTAATATTCATAATGTTTACATGGGCACTATTTTGTTTATTTGGCTACGATCCATTTGATAGTTTATTTGCAACTGTGTCCCTTCAAGGTAATAATGGTTTAGACCTTGGAATTATTACTCCACAAATACCTCCAGTTTTAAAAATAGTAAGTATGCTCAATATGTGGGTTGGAAGATTAGAAATTTACCCCGTTTTAATAACAATGAGAACAGTTTTTGAAATCTTTAAAAGATAAACTTTATAATATTTAAAAATAAATATTGATTATTGTTTATTTTTAAAGGTGATTATAATGGATTATGTGGTAATCATGGGAGGAGGTCGTGTAGGACTTGCTCTTGCAAATTTATTAATTAATGAAGGATATGACATTACATTAATTGAAAGTGATACGAAATTATGCGCTGAAGTTGCATCAGAACTTGATGCACTGGTTATTTGTGGAAATGGAACCAATTCCAAAATACTTGAAGAAGTAAATATTGAAGATGCGAAATATTTCATTGCAACAACCGGAAATGATGAAGCAAACTTACTTTCATGCATTCTCGTTAGAAAATATAATGTTGAACACATTATTGCTCGCGTAAGTAATCCTGATCACGAAGAAGCATTTAAAGAAGTTGGAATAGAACAAGTAATTAGTCCAGAAAGAGCGGCTGCATCATATTTGCAAAAAATTGTTACTAGACCAAATACCGCAGAATTAATGACAATCGGACAAGGTGATGGGGAAATTTTAGACATGACTATAACCAATGACAAAATTATTGGTAAAAAATTTAAAGATATTTCTCCAACAAAAGATTTTATGATTATAGCCACCTACCAAAATGGAACTTTAATTATTCCCCAACCAGACAATATTATTAGCCGTGGAGAAAAAGTTTCTGTTCTTGTTAAAAGAGGATCATTTAGTAAAGTGTCCAAAAAATTGGAAAATAAATCATAAGCATGAATATGACATTCTAATATGCTCTTTCCCATTATTTTCAACAATAGGCCCATGACCTGGAAAAATTCTTATGACATCCAATGTCATTAATTTTTCAACACTTTTTTTCATATCATCATAATTTCCACCAATATCCATCCTACCAACACCGCCGCCGGCAAAGATAGTATCACCACAAATTAAGTTTTCACCATCCCAAAGAGAAATACCTCCGCTTGTGTGTCCTGGAGTGTGAATAACTTCAAAATCTGCAATTTTATCTCCTTCTTCAAGTTCAATATCAACACGTGAATTATTGATATTATCAAACCCAAAAGCAGTCCCTGCAGTACCCAAAGTATCCTCATTTCTAATTGGAATTGCATCCAATTTATGGACTGCAATTTTAGCATTTGGGAAAAGATGATTGCCACCAATATGATCAAAATGACAATGAGTATTAACTACTAGTTCAATATCATCAGGATTAATCCCATTTTCATATAATTTAGAAAAAAGATAATCTTTATTTTCACCAGCACCAGTATCAACTAAAATAGTATTATCAATTAAATAACAATTTGAATCGTAATTATATCCTAAAATAACAACTATATGTGACATGATAAAATAATATTTCAACAATAGTAATTAAAATTTTTGAAAAAAAAGTTTTGTATAAAAATGGGGTCACAGGGATTTGAACCCCGATCCTGGGATTTCTCTTGCCTCAGTACTCCAATTGTTCATCACAACAGGTACTGTTCAGTTACGCGTATTTTCTTCAAAGACAACTGGAGTCCCAGATGATGCCAGGTTACACCATAACCCCACACATAACATGCAACAATAATAGATTTATTTTAATAATATATAAAGATTACCCTTTATTCAAATTTCATTTGTTTATCAATACCTGCTATTTCATCAATTTCCAAACCTTTTTCAAGTGCATAATCCTTTTCGACACGATAATTACCTTTTTTAGTACGAGGCGTTTTATTTGGTTCTAAAAAAAGCCATTTAGTGTATTTAAATCTAACACCAATATATGGTTTAGCACCAAAAATATTTGAAAATTCACATAATTCCTCAATTTGAACAGAATCAACATAAATTTTATCTTTGGTGGTTGTTTTAACTTCAATTGCCAAATATAATTTACCATTACCTGCAACAACATCAGGTAATGATTTTTTAGTAGCGCCACCCGATGCAGGAGCTCTCATAGCTGCAAAACCCCTTTCCCAAAGTTTATGCACCAACTCTCTTTCTTCAGCAGATCCTTTTTTAGCCATAACAACACTCAACAACCATAAATAATTTATTCATAATAATAAATTTATTTAACATCATATATAAGGAAAAGGAGAGAGCATTTGAAAAGTAATAATAAAAACAAAATAAATGCTCCGGCCGGGATTCGAACCCGAGTCTTCGGCTCGAAAGGCCGAAATGATTGGCCGGACTACACCACCGGAGCATATGAATATAACATGCAAAAAATGCAATGCACTAAATAATCATGAAAGATCAAAAACAGATTTTATAAATGGGGCCGGAGCCGAGATTCGAACCCGAGTCCCGGGATCCACAGTCCCGGAGGATGACCACCTACCCTACCCCGGCAAATGAAATAAACTAAAAAACTGTAAGAATGCGGGAGCAGGGATTTGAACCCTGGTAGACCTGCGTCAACAGGTCCTAAGCCTGTCCCCTTTGGCCTCTCGGGCACCCCCGCTTGTGAAAAAAACAAAGGATACATAGAAACCATGAAAAATCTCAACAAGTTTTTAAAAATGCTCCGGCCGGGATTCGAACCCGAGTCTTCGGCTCGAAAGGCCGAAATGATTGGCCGGACTACACCACCGGAGCATATGAATATAAACTGTTTTAGTCAACATGGGCCCAATGGGGTTCGAACCCATGGCCTTCCGGTTATGAGCCGGACGCTCTACCTGGCTAAGCTATGGGCCCAAAAGCGCCATCGACAGGGCTCGAACCTGTGACCAATCGGTTAACAGCCGAACGCTCTACCTACTGAGCTACGATGGCATATGACACCCATCTCACTTAACTAAATACAACCCATGTTTAAAAATCGAAAGACTTTAAACAGTAATAATTAGTTTGTATGATACACTATATAAACCTTTTGGTTTTTATAACCTCAAACTAATAAAATCAGTTCTATTAATTAAATTAAACTAACTAGTATATAAACTTTAATGGCAAATATAACTATATGGATTCTAACATATTTGATTTAATAAAAAAGGCTAATGAAATTACATTAAAAAAACATGTGGACTTAATTACATTAGAAAGAGCAGTATTTTTATCATGGTGGTGTGATAAAGGAGATTGTGCCTTTTGTTATATGTCAACCCAAAAAAACAAAATTAAAAATCCAACTAAAGCAAGACGTAACATTAATAATATATATGCTGAAGCTGAGATGTGTAAACGTCTTGATTGGAATATTGAATTTTTATCAGGAGGCTATAAATCTTTTACAACCCATGAAATTAAAGAAATAGCCACAAACATCAAAAATATAACTGGAGATGGTGTTTGGTTAAATACCGGAATAACTGATGAATTACAAGAATATGGTGCTGAAATAAAAGGAATTACAGGAGCAGTCGAAGTAGCAAATCCAAAAATCCATGAAACTGTATGCCCCTCAAAAAAATTAGACGATATAAGTAATATGTTAGATGTCGCAAATGATTTAGGATTTAAAAAAGCAATCACAATAATATTAGGCCTTGGCGAAACATTATCCGATGTAGATTATATACTAGATTACATTAGAGATCATAAAATTAATCGTGTAATATTTTACTCTTTAAATCCACACAAAGAAACAATATATTCAAACTCATCACAGCCAGCATCCCTTTATTATGCTCAAGTCGTAGCACAAGTTAGATTAGCATTTCCAGATATTGAAATAATCTGTGGAACTTGGATTGATAATCTTGCAAACATAGGAATACTAATTTTAAGTGGAGCAAATGGAATTACAAAATTCCCATTATTCAAAATGTTTGGAACAAAATACGGAAAAAGAGTTGAAGAAGAAGTAAAATGGGCAGGAAGACAATTAAAGGGAACATTTACCGATACAAACCAATTAGGTCCTGAAAAAAGTGAATTTTCAGCAGAATTAGATAAATTTATCAACAGATACATAAAAGAATCCTTAAAAAATAAATATTAAATTAAAACAGTCACCAAAAACTATTATCCATTAATTAAAATATTTTATAAAAAATTAATTAAAATAAGCACTATTTTTAAT
>CAYFRZ010000072.1:0-8759 GCA_964345675.1 uncultured Methanobrevibacter sp. | reverse complement strand
AAACTATTTTAATCAACAACAACCCAGAAACTGTAAGTACTGATTATGATATTTCGGATAAATTATTCTTTGAACCACTAACTTTTGAGGATGTAATGGGTGTTATTGAACAAGAAAAACCAGATGGAGTTATTGTTCAGTTTGGTGGTCAAACATCTATTAATTTATCAGTTCCATTGGCAAATGCTGGTGTTAAAATATTAGGTACTCCATATGAGAGTATTGATAGAGTTGAAGACAGAGAATTATTTGCTGAACTTTTAGAAAAATTACACATTCATCAAGCACCATATGGAACAGCTAATTCATTTGAAGAAGCAAAAGAAATTGCAGAAAAAATCACTTTCCCAGTTCTTGTTCGTCCATCTTATGTAATTGGTGGTAGGGCAATGGAAATTGTTTATGATAACAATGAACTTGAAGAGTATATGAAAGAAGCTGTAAAAGTATCTCCAGAACACCCAATTTTGGTGGATAAATTTTTAGAAGATGCTATTGAGCTTGATGTAGATATTTTATGTGATGGTGAAGATGTATTCATTGCAGGAATTATGGAGCACATTGAAGAAGCAGGTGTTCACTCTGGAGATTCAGCATGTGTAATACCTCCTCAAACTATTCCAGAATATATCTTAGATACTATTCGTGAAAATTCAACTAAATTAGCTCTTGAATTAAATGTTAAAGGTTTAATGAATATCCAATATGCTGTAAAACTTGATGAAGAAATGGTTTACATTATTGAAGCTAATCCTCGTGCAAGTAGGACCGTACCATTTGTAAGTAAAGCAATTGGTGTCCCATTGGCAAAAATAGCAACTTGGATTATGCAAGGGGCTAAATTAAAAGACTTTGAGTTAACTAAAGAAATTAAATTGTCTCATGTTGCAGTAAAAGAATCTGTTTTCCCATTCTTAAAACTTCCAGAATCTGATACAGTCCTTGGTCCAGAAATGAAATCCACTGGTGAAAGTATTGGTATTGATGAAACTTATGGAATGGCATTCTATAAATCACAACTTTCTGCAGGCATGGAATTACCTAAAAAAGGTAAAATATTCATTAGTGTTAAAGAAGCAGATAGGAAAAAAATCAGACCTATTGCTGAGACTGCAGCTAATTTAGGATTTGATTTAATAGCAACTGATGGTACTGCTAATGCTACTGGACTTGATTCAGTTGAAAAAATCTTAAAAGTGTCTCAAGGTTCTCCGAATATTAGGGATGCAATTTTAAACAAAGAAGTTGACTTAATTATTAATACATCTGAAGGCAAACAATCTGCAAAAGATGGTTATATCATTAGACGTCTTGCTATTGAACTTGGTATTCCATATGTTACTACATTGGCAGGAGCAAGAGCGGTTTTAAATGCAATCAAAGCGGTTCAAAATAATGAGATTAACGTGAATTCTTTAAATAACTATGTTGATAGGGAATAAGTTTTCTCTATCTTTTTTTTAATTATTAAATAAATATTCTTTAATATTAATACCGCAAGAAGGGCACTCTGTATCTCCAAGTTTTAATTTATTTTTACATTTAGGGCAGAAGTTTAATTTTACTTCATATTTTACTGTTGGATCAATAATAATATTAACTTCAATTTTCTTGGTAATATTGGTCTTTAAAGCATTTTTATCCCAATTATTAGTCATTAATAGCTTTTTGTAGTAAAATGCTTCGGTCATTGTGGCATATTGACCAATTGTTTCATCACCTTTTTGAATATAAAATTTTTTAAGCTTGTGGTCGAATAGGATTTCTCCTTCTCTTTCTTTTTTGTTGACTTTTGTTCCTTTGATTCTACCTTTTGGTCTTTTTTCTGGAAATGGGGGTAGAACCATATTTTCATACTTGTTTTCAAGGTCACATTCAACAAGCAAATCATAATCAAAATTACAAAAAAACAGTGCATCTCTTTCATATAATGCATCAGATAATTTTTTAAATTCTCCATAATCGTTATTGTTATATTTAACTCTATATACATCTCCAGTTTTTATAATATTTCTGTAAAAATATCTTATTTCTTGAGAGTTAATAGTATCACCTTATGGTTTAAAAAGACATAATATTAATGATAATAACTTTAACGTGTCTTTTGAATTATATTTTAATTTTGTTTTTCCGATTTAATAAAGATAATTATATTAATAAAAAAAATTAGATTCTCATTTGATGTTTACTATAGCAAATGGGATTATATTAAAAGGTAAAGATTTAGTTCCAACTCGTGAAAATATTGTTGTTGATAGTGGAAAAATTATTGAAATTGGAAAAGAATCATTGGAAGGTAAAATTATTGATGTTGATGGTGCGGTTGTTTGTCCATCTTTTATAAATGGTCATATGCATATAGGAGACTCTATTATTAAAGATGAGGGGTATGGGTTGTCTTTAAGTGAAATGGTAAAACCACCTAATGGGGTTAAACATGTTGCATTATCTAATGCGAGTGATGATGAATTAATTGATGCAATGAAATCTTCAATGTGGGAGATGGTTAACAGTGGAACAACTCATTTCATTGACTATAGGGAAGGTGGCATAAAAGGAATCAAACTCTTAAAAAAAGCATCTAAAGATATTCCAATAAAACCAATTGTTTTAGGTCGTGATGATAGTTTTTATGAAGAAAATCCTGATTTAAGTAAAGTTAAAATAGCTATTCGTAAACTTCTGAAATTTGCTGATGGTATTGCTCCAAGTGGCTTCGGTGAAATTACAATGGAGGTTGCTGAGTTAATTTCAAAAGAATGTGTGAAAGCCGGTAAAATTTCATCGATTCATGTTGCTGAATCGGAATCTAATCAAATTGAGTCTTTGAATAATTGTGGGTTAAGTGAAGTTGAAAAAGGAGTTATTAATGATTTTTCTCAATTAGTTCATATTACTAATCCAAAAAACAATGATTTAAATTCAGTTTTAGCATCAAATCAAAATGTTGTTGTTTGTCCAAGAGCTAATGCTACATTAAATGTTGGTGTGGTCCCTTTGCCTAAAATTCTTGATTTAGGCATAAAACCTATGATTGGAACTGATAATGTAATGGTTAATTCACCAAATATGCTTCGTGAATTGGAATTCACCTTAAAAATCATGTCTGTTTATTATAAAAAGTATATTTCTCCTTGTGAACTTTTAAAAATGGCGACAACAAATATTTGTGGATTTAATATTAATAATATTATTCAAAAGTCTATAATTTGGGAAGATAATTTTGCCGAATTCAATGTGTTCGATTCTTTTTCTAAAAATTATCATATTAATATAATAAATCGTTGTGAAACGAAAAATATATTATATAGAATTAATAAAAAAACAACCATATAATATCATGGATATGAATCTGTATATTATGGAGGATGTTAATAATGTATAAAAAAATATTGGTCCCAACAGATGGGTCTGAATTTGCAAAAAAAGCTCAAAAACATGCTTTGTTTTTATCAAAGATATCTAGAGCTGAAATAATTGCTGTGAGTGTTACAGAGAATAATTTTGTTAACGGACTTCCATTAGATGATGAAGTATACCAATTAAATCAAATCTTAAAAGAAAGATCTGAAGAAAATCTTAAAGAATTTGATAAATTAAATGAAGATGATTTGAAAATTACTCATGTAGTTAGAGAAGGTTCACCTGCTAAAGTTATTCTCGAGGTGGCAAAGGAAGAAAATATTGATTTGATAGTGATGGGTAGTTCTGGTAAATCTGGATTCGATAGATTTATTATGGGTAGTGTTGCAGATAAAGTTGTTAATTCTGCTAAATGCGCAGTGCTTGTAGTTCATTAAATTTAATTTACCATTTATTTTATATTTATATAGGTGTTTTTTATGTTAGTTAAAAGAACAATGTCTAAAAATGTAGTTAGTGTTTCTGTTCCAGGTAATAGGGACAAAGTTTTAGACTTGATGAGGAAAGAAAATAAAGCAGTATTGCCAGTTGTCAAAGAAGACACTGATATATTAGTAGGAATCGTAACTCGTTCTGATTTAATTAATAATCCTGATGAAGAACAAATTGCAATGTTGATGAGTAGAGATTTAATCACTGTAAAACCTGGTGATGACGTAATTGATGCTGCTCGTAAAATGATGGAAAAAGATGTTAGAAGAGTTCCGGTAGTGGATGATGATGGAAAATTAGTTGGAATTATTACTTCTTTCGATTTAGTGTCTAATGCATTAACTAAAACTGAAATTAACGAGGCTGTTGAAGATTATATGATTACAACTGTTCCAACAACTTGGGAAAAAGCTCCATTAAATGTAGCATTTGAGACCATGAATCAATTTGGTTTAAAATCTGTTTTAGCTCTTGATGATGATGCTAAATTATCTGGAATTTTAACTGAAACTGATTTCATTTCCGAAATTGAAATTATTTCTGAAAGAAGTGAACACAGTTCTACTGTAGGGACTGAAGGAGATAAATGGTCTTGGGACAGTACTTCAGTATTATATATTGAAAAAAATCGTTTGAAATTCACTGATAAGGCTGTTTGTGATGTTGCTGTAGGTAATGTTGAAGTGGCTAATTCTAAAACTAAAGTTTCCGATTGTGCTAAAAAAATGAAAGCCTTGAATATTGAACAAATTCCTGTTGTTGGTGTTGAAGGTAATTTAGTCGGTCTTGTAAGAGCTAGTGATTTGATTAAAGCATTAGTTCCACAAGAATAGTGGTATAATGGCTGTCAATCCAGTATTAGTAATTAAAGTAGTTGATAATACTAGTGTAGGTGTTCGTGCAAGATTATATGATGATTTCTCTGAACACAACATAGTTTTAAATTCTGTTCTTGCTTATTGGTGGGCTAATAATATGCCCCCGGCCATTAAATTTTTAGAACTTTTTGATTCTGTTATCAAAAGAACTATAAATGAAATAATGCCTCATAAAACATTAAATCTAAAATATGATGTTAAGGCAGATGATGTTTTGGAAAATGCTTCTGAAATTGAAATAAATTTGATTTCTATCTCGGCAGATGATGTAAGGTTTAAAATTGATGGTGGATATCTTTTCCTAAAAGATTTGAGAAAAGTCGAAGAAGATTTTGAACCTAATGAATTTTCAACAACTTTTGATCAATGTATTGAAACTCCGGATATTGTTTTAAAAAAATATAGGGAAATGAAATGAAACTAAATATCCCTTCTTAATTTTATGAGAAGTTGCATGAATTTATTTAGTGCATCTTCGTAATTTTTAAAGTTATTTCCTTTTATTAATCCATTATCAAAAATATCAATATTTTCTATTTCTATTTTTTCTTTTGTTTTATGTATGATTTCACTATCTAATTGTTTTTTTGTTTTTTCAATGTTTATTTTGTATGGAAGTTTATATGAAAATGAACCGTTCGAATAGTTGATGATAATCTCGTTATTATTGTTGATTTCTGATAAATTTAATAAAACTTTTTTATAACCTTGTCTTTTTAATTCATCATTTATTTGTTTAAATTTATTTTCATGAATAATTTCATCAATCTTGTCAACTTCACACATACTAAAACTTTCATAATCTCTAACTTTGACAATTTTGCATCTTGTATTTGATAAAATATAATTTTCACAATAACTAATTTTATTAATTTTTTCAATAGTTATGGGGGTGTTGGTTTTAATTCTTGTTGCAAGACAAGTAGTTGATTTTGAATAAGGTATATTATTCGTGTCTAAATATTCATGAATTTCTTTTGAAGTTAATCTTGCTTCGATTAAGGGTGTTTCAAATTTATTATCATATGTAATTAAAATTCCCGGGCGATTATCTACTAAATCACTAATATTATTGCCATCACAAATATAATCAAATCCATGTTCATTTGCAAATTTTTTAATTTCTCTGTACATTAAATCACGGCAAGCATAACATCTTTCAGGAGTATTATTTAAAAAATCATGGTATTCATAAAAATTAATGTCAATAATTTCATGTTTAACTCCTAATAGGGATGTGACTCTTTTTGTATGTTCAATAAAATTAGATGGCATTAGATGATTATCAATAGTCACTGCTAATATGTTTTTTGCAAATAGGGAGGCTAAATAAATGATCAATGTGGAATCACTTCCACCTGAAAAACAAATGGCTACATTTTTATTTTTTAAAATATCCTTAACAATATTGATTTTATTTTCTAATTTCATTTAATCACAGATTTAATGTGGTTTAATAATGTTTTTGCATCTTCTTTTTTGATATCTTTTGAATTACGAATAAAATCAATTAGCTCATTTTTTTTAGTCTCATCTAAACTGGATTGGGATAAAGTGTTAGCATAATTTCTTTGCGGATAGTAAGTTTCTTTGGTAATTTTAATTAATTCATTTTTTTCTTTTGGGGTGATGATATTTTCATTTACTGCATTTGTAAAAACATAATTCATACTAATTAATGGGACTGAAAGGGATTCTAGGGTATCTGAGTCAAGCATTACTGCAACATCGTCATCGGAGGTAATATTTCCACTCACATATTCATTATAACAATAGCCAACACCTTCCATTCCTAATACGTCAAGTTCTGATGCCCGAAGCGCCCCCATACTGGATGCACCATAAACTTTAATTCCTTTTTTTATTGCATTAAGAATTTCTCTATGTCCTACTGCAGAGTTCTGGTGAAATATTCCATCAATTATTGCTATTATGTCTGGATTCTCTTTAATGGCCGGGTTTAAATCTCCTCTTTTAATAGGTCTTTTATATATTACTTCAACATCGTCATGTGAATCTAAAATTTCTTTTGCTTCATCAAAAGTAATGGAGAGCCCTGTATAAATTATGATTTTTATCATTGTATCATATTCTTAAAAATCTGTATCCTGCACGATTAGAATCAAGAGAATAAACTTCCATTTCAGGAATTATCACTCGTACAACACTCACATCAAGTTCAGGTCTTGTTAAATCAGTATATAAAATTTGTTTAATATCATTAGATATTAATTCTTTTTTTACAATATCCAAATCTTCATTGATTGATGTTGTGGATTTATTTTCAATGTCTTGGAGGTTGAGCTGTTCTTTTTCATCTCGGAAGTAATATTTATTAATACTTTTCATTCTTTCATAACCTGCTTCACGTGCAAAATCTGCCCTTACGGTATCCTCACGAGCACCATTAATTTGTGTTGCTCTACTTTGTGCAACCTCTGTTAATGCTCTTAGGATTGCAACTTCAGGATCTAAGTGTGTTCCCATACCTAAAGTTAATAATCCTGCATCTTTTGTAATGGTGTCATCTGCTGAAGCAGCTATTGTTGGGATTTTAATATCCGCTGTAAAATCCATTAATTTAATTTTAATTCCATTAGCTTCAAATTTATCAATTGTTTTGTTAATTAATTCACTTTCAATACTGTCTAAATTAATTTGTGAATAATTTTTATGAGTTAACTCAAAAATACTCCATGCATCTCTTTCAATTACTTCAAATATCCCATGTAAAATTGCTTCATCTAAAATATTTCCGGAAGCAAGACCGTTGGTGTTTGATTTAAAGAAACTTTGAACATTGTTTTCATGAATATATGGGTGGAATACTGCATTTGAAGGAACATAATACTCATTACCAGATATTAAATCATTAGCCAAATTCCATTCTATATAAATTTGTGTAATGTCTTCTTTTTCATATTTTTGAGGTAAATTTAAAGTTTTAGGATCAACATATTTTCCTTTCTGACCAATTTCTTTTATTGTAGCAATTATTGTTTCATCGTTTTTTTGTTTTTCAGCAGAATACCTCTCAAAACCTTCCATCATAGCTGAAGCTTTAGCATGATCTTTGGAGATTCCTTTCCCACCATAAATACTAATTGCACCATCTTCTGCAGTTGGCCTAATTGCAGTAAAAACAGGGATTCCAATTCTATCCAAATCAGTAATGTCTGCAATACGAGTAATTCCTGCAGTTTTTAACTTGTTTTTATTAATTTCAATAGTTTTTTTTGGAGCAATAACTCTATGTGTTCCTTCAAAATATGTGAGTTTTTCTGTCATTTTAAAATCCTAAAATAATTCTTACAATACTTTCAACACCCATTGTCATGGACATGAATGTCATTATGCCTGCAATAACAATTGTAATAACCCAAATTCCAGCATTCCAAGTTAATACTTTGGATCCATCAAGGTTGCCAATTGGTATTAAATTAAATGCAGCGAGAAAACTGTTAATCGAATAACCAACTGAACAAATAATAAATATTAATGCTGAAGTTTCAGAGTAAAATGCGGATGGATATATTATAACACAAATTCCTAAGAATATTAATGCAAGAATAATGTTAACAACAGGTCCGGCAATGGATATTTTACCATTAATCTCATCTGTCATGTAATTTGCATATGTATATACTGCACCTGGCGCTGCAAATACAAATCCTAAAAATGAACTGATAAGTGCAAATATTAATCCTTGTGGCCATAATTTAAATTCAGCCCAATATCCATATTTCATTGATACAAATTTGTGTCCAAGTTCATGTAAAATGAAACCTGCTCCTACACCAACCATAACAATTGGCAATATTGTAATTATGGCTGAAGGGTTCCTACCACCATTTACTATTGCAAAACTTAGAGAAATAAAAATAAACGCAATTATTAAATCTCTTATTTCACTAGTTGTAAATTTAAACATAATGTTAAAATATCTAATTTGACTTTAATAAAATTATCTTTTTTTATTAATTAATAGTGTGCAAAAAGCAAATTTCGGCCATGAAAAATTTTCTT
>CAYFRZ010000071.1:0-8846 GCA_964345675.1 uncultured Methanobrevibacter sp. | reverse complement strand
CGTAAATCTTTATTTTTAGCTGTTTTACTAAAATATATTAATGAGTATTTTAAATAACTATTATAATATTTTATAAGTCGTGATAATATGAAAGATATTTTTGATGAAGTTCAATTTGGAGATTTAAAACTTAATAGTCGTATTGTTAGAACAGGGACTTGGGAAACTGAAACTGCTGAAGGAGGATTTTTAACACCTGCTATTTATGATAGATATGAAAAAATTGCAAGCTGCGGCACAGGGTTAATTGTATCAGAAATATTTGCTTTAGATCATAAAGATAGATTTTTTCCTTATTCCACTAATATGAATTACAGAGGTTTCATTAAAGATTATCAAATGGTTACGGACATTGCTCATAAATATGATGTTCCAATTTTGGGCCAACTTGCATTTTTTTATTATGATGATGGTGAAAACCAGAAAGTAGAAGCTAATGACATTACTGAGCAAGGTATTAGAAAATTACAAGCAGAAGTAATTATGGCTGCTAAAAAATTCTCATTTGCAGGTTTTGATGGAATTCAAATTAACATGGGGAATAACTTTTATCTTGCAAGATTTATGAATCCATATTTTAACCAAAGAAAGGATAATTATGGTGGAAATACTGAAAATCGTGTTAGAATTTCTGCTGAAATAATTAAAGTTATTAAAAAGACTATGGATATTCATGTGAGTTGTAGAATTAATCCATGGGATGCAAGAAAGGGTGGAATGACTGCTGATGAAAGTATTGCTATTGCAAAAGAACTTGAAAAAGCAGGTGCTGATAGTATTCAACTTACCGCACGCACAATATCACAAATTTATGATAAAGGGGAAAAACATCCATTTCTAGTTTATGTTGAAAAATTAATTGATGCTATTGATATTCCTGTTGTTTTAGGAGGGTCTCTTAGAGATATGAAAACAATCAATGATGTTTTAAATAGTTCAACTGTGGATTATATTTCAATGTCTAAACCGTTTGTTGCTCAAGCTGACTTTTTAGCAGATTGGAAAGCAAATGGTGAAGGGGTAGCTATTTGTCAAAGTTGTAATAATTGCTATTCTAAAAAAACTAGTACTTGTTTTAAATTTTAGTCGTGTTATCGACTATTTTAAAACTGTTTTCTTTTTGTAAATAAATAATTTTCCATTAATTTAATTAAAGTTATAAAATACTTTCTAGATATTTAAAAGGATGAATGAATCTGTTCAATATCAAATATCCATCTTATTAATAAATATTTGCTAACTGATTTTGTGAAAAATGAAATAATGGAATGCTTTTTAAGATAGTTTTTATTAAATTTTACACGAATGTTGGCAAGTACTGGAGAAATTATTTAAACATTTTTTCTATTTTTAACTTTTTTTTAAACACAATTTAAATATAATGTTTTTATAATATTAATCATGGCAAAAGAGGATAGAAGTGAAATAAATCCATTTACTGGTAAAAAACATTATGATACAATTAATGATGATGAATTTCTCAAAGAGTCTTATAATGAATATTATTTTATGATTAATCAAGCACAACTTTTGGACAATACTCAAAATGGTCAAATTGTCATTGATGTTGCTTTAAATTTAATCAACGCCGTTAACATCTATTTGTCTGAAATTGGTAGGATTGATTATGTTGAAGATTATTATGATTGGGATGTTCATTTAGTGGAGGATAATGCAGTAAATGCTTTTTGTATGCCTGGAGGTAAAATTGTAATATTTTCGGGCATTTTTTCAGTTGCTAATACTGAGGAAAAAATTGCTTTTATTTTAGGTCATGAAATGGCTCATGCACTTCTTGATCATGCTAGAACTAGAATTAGTGCTCAAAATACTCAAAATGCTATAACTTCTGCAGCATGGATTGGTAGTTTTGCAATGGATCTTGTTGGTTTAGGTGAACTTGGTAGTTTGACAAGAGCAGCTACAAATGTTGCAAGTTTAGGATCACAGTTTTTCTTAATAAATCCTTGGGGAAGAGATCAGGAACTTGAAGCAGATAGGTTGGGTATGATGATTATTCATTGGGCAGGATATGATGTTTCTCACATTCCTGCATTTTGGAGAGACATGTCACGGAAAAATTCTAATAATCATGATTTCTTTTCAACACATCCTGCAGATTCAAAAAGAATAGCTACTATGCAACAATTAATTGTTGAAATAGCAAATGATAATGATTTTTACTCAAAACCAGTAATTGCTGATGTTAACCACACTAATATTGAACCTATTTTTTCTTCTGGTGGTTTTTGTTCAAAATGTGGTGCTCCTATTGATGATGATGCTAAATTTTGTACAAAATGTGGAAATAAGCTTGATGATGGATTAAAATGTCCAAAATGCGGTTCAGCAGTTGGGAATAATGATAAATTTTGCACGAATTGCGGGTTTAAAATTTAATATTAATTTTTTCAATTTCTATCTTGTGTATATAATGTAATCAAAATATTTATATATCTCTTGTTACATAGACTATTTTGTGTATAAGTTATTATTAAAATATACTTAATTTAATTATACAAAGTTTTTATTGGATGTGGAAATATGAAACAGGAACGTCAAAACCAAAACCTCGATATAGTATTTGTAATTGATAGGAGTGGATCAATGTATGGATCTGAAAGAGACACCATCGGTGGATTTAATTCATTCATTGAAAAAGAAAGAAAAAAAGGATTCAACACTAATGTAACTACCATATTATTTGATAATGAATATGAAATGTTATACAAAAGAAAATCCATTGATGAAGTTGATGAACTTACATCTAATGAGTATTATGTAAAAGGTATGACTGCTCTTTTAGATGCGATTGGAAAAACAATTGTCACTCTTGATAAAGAAATCGATAATAAAGTTTTATTTGTCATAATGACCGATGGATATGAAAATGCATCTGTTGAATTTTCAAAATCTCAAATTAAAAACATGATAGAAAGTCATAATTGGGAATTTATATTCATGGGGGCGGATATTGATTCATATGTTGAAGCAGCAAGTATAGGTATTAGAAAATCTCATGTAGCTAATTATAAAAAATCTAAAGCAGGATTTAATGATGCATTTGTATCTATGGAATATGCTGCTGACTTTTCCAGATGTAATATGGACTTGGGTGATTCTGATTGGAAAAAAGATTTAAGAAAATATGATTAATTTTCATATTCACTTTTATCTTTTATACCTAAATTTTCAAATGCTCGTTTCCGCCTAATGCAACTTTCGCAAACACCGCATTGTTTTTCTTTGCCTTTGTAACAAGAATAACTTAATTCCATTGGAGCATCAAATTTAAGTCCTAATTCGACTATTTCTTCTTTATTTAAATCAATCAATGGTGCTTCAATTCTAATTTTTTCAGGTGAACCTTCTTCGATTAATTCATTAAATTTTTCCATATATCCTTTTGAATTATCAGGAAAGGTTTCTCCTTCTTCACCATTCCAACCAACAATTATTGAGCTAGCACCAATACTTTCAGCATAAGATAATGCTATTGAAGTAAATACAGTATTTCTTGCAGGAACCCAAACATTACTTGCACTTTCTTGACTTATTTTTAAATTATCTAAATCTTCAGCAGAAATTTCGGGGATTTCTTCATCAGTATTTAAGCTGGAATTGCTAATATTTGACAGCCATGGAAGATTAATTACTTCATGAGTCCAATTCATTTTATCACAAATTTCTTTTGATGCTTGTAATTCTCTTTTAAATGCTTTTTGACCATAATTAAATGTTATTGCATGAATTTCGTGGTCTTTATTAAAAACACTTGTTGCGACAGTACAGTCAAGACCTCCTGAAAAAACTGAAATGGCCTTTTTCATCTAATCATCTCACTTATTTTTTTAAGGGGAAGCCCACTATCCTGAGCTATCTTTTTTAAATCTTCATATTCGGGCCTTTTAGATATTATATCTCCGTTTAGATAACCTATTTTAAATTTCACTTCATAATCTTTATTATTAATTTTAAATGTTTTTTTAATAAATTCTCTTTTTGAAATTCCTCTATGCATATTTGGGGCTATTCTAATGCCTAAACTTCCAGTTTCTTTAAAAATAGTCTCAATAACTTTTTCCCTATCCTCTTTTCTGGAAATTACTTTAAGTAAATTCCCAGGCCTATTTTTCTTCATAATTATTGAGGTAATAGAAACATCTCTTGCACCACTATCTAAAAGCTTATCAAATAAGTATCCAATTTCTTCACCAGTTAGATGGTCCATATTTGTTTCAATAACATCTATTGTATCACTTTCACTAATATCTGAACTTTCAATGATTCTTAAAACATTAGGATGGTCAAATTCTTTCTTTCCAGCTCCATAACCTGTTTTTTTAGCTTTAATTAATGGAATGAATTCTTTTATTTCATCACAGATTTCCATATAAATTGCAGCTCCTGTTGGAGTTGCAAGTTCACTGTCAACTGGTCCGCCAATCATTTTTGCATCTTTTAAGACTTCCACTACTGCTGGTGCTGGAACAGGTATGATTCCATGGGCAGTTTTAACCCTTCCGCCCCCAACAGCTATTGGAAGACCAATTATTTTTTGATTATCTAAATGTAGATTATAATATGCATAAATAGAACCTATTACATCAGCTACTGCATCACTTGCACCTACTTCATGGAAATGAACAGCATCTAGAGTTTTTCCATGAACTTTACTTTCTGCAATTGCCATTCTTTCAAATACTTTGATTGAAGTTTTTTTAACTTTTTCATCTAAATCTAATTTGTTGATTTTTTCAATGAATTCAGGATAACTAATTGAATGTTTGTGTTCAAGCATTTCAACATGACAATAAGTAGAGGAAATTCCTTTTTTATTTGTTTTTTCAAATGTCACTTCAACTTTTCCAAAATCTTCTGCTGATTGTTCCATTATATTTTTTATTTCATTTGCATCTGCTCCTAAATCAACAAATGCACCGATCAGCATGTTTCCAGCAATTCCACTTACTTGTGGATCAATAATGATTGTCATAATGATGAGTCCTTTTTGATTTTATTAATATAAATTTAAATTAAATAATTAATATATATTATCTACATGGAATTTAATATCACTAAAAAAGATTATGGAATTTGTATAAATAATCCGAATCACTTCTTGGCATTCAGTGATTTTACAGTAAGTGATGGCATTGATATTGTGGAAAATGTTAACATTGTAAAATCTAAAAATGATTTTAAAGCTACTGCAAAAAAAGCTGAAGCATTTAATCAATCTCAAGGTTCTTATATTGCACAAGCTGTAGATTCTCTTGACTATTTTCAAAATACTTATGATGATTTAACTATTTTCACATTCATGGCAAATGATCTTGTTGTTGAGGAATTTACAGAGTATTTGCAAGTAATAAATTCCCCAAAAGGTTTTGTTGATGCAAGAATTAATTTAAGTCATGTACTTTATATTGATAAAATAATTTCTCCAAAAGATTTGCTTAAAATATTTAAAATAGTGACAAATATTAAAGCAAAAATCCTTGCAAATATGTGTTTACCAGTCCATATTCAAAATATACTTAATAGGGATGATTTTTTAGCGGTTTTATCCAATATTGATGTATCTGAAAATCAAAATTTAGATATTAATAATGCAGAATATGATGAAATTAATTGGAATGATTTAAAAATAAGGATTGAAGATGCAGTAGAAATAAGTTTGGAGGATGCATTTGGTCATCTTGAATTAACATTTGGAATTCTTGATTATTTTGTATCTGAAGGAATTTTAATTGGGGATTTAGTTGATGCGGGCATGGAACTTGTAGCCGGTATTGAAGTAACTCAGGAACTTAGAGATAAAATGGAAGCACAAATTCTTAAATCAGTGACTGATATTAATGTTATTGCACTACTTGTTGCAGCAATGAGAACTGAACAAGATTTAACTGGGAATAGAGTAAGGGAAGTTGATGTAATTGATGATCCTGCTTATTTATATACAGATGAAGTATTGGGTCTTGCTATTTCAAATCAAATTGCAGGAACAAAAGCAACTTTTAATTTTAAAAGATATGATGAAGCAAAACCCGGTATACTTGCAGGTTTGCCTCCAATGCTTGACGATATTTTTGCAGGTTTGATCGCAGGGTGCATGTCTAAAATATTCGAGGAATAAATCATGGAAGATGATAGTTATTTTGAAGATGAAGAATTTTCACCAATAAGGTCACTTTTAGGGCTTTTAACATTTTCAACAATATTGCCAGTTAATGTTTATACTTCAATTGAGTACATGACTAAATTAACTTGGTGTTGGCCATTTTTACATCTATTTGTAGGTATTTTAGCAGCGGTATGTGGCTATGTATCTTTTGAATTCTTACATTTAAATGCATTTTTCACAGCAGTTATTGTTTATGCATTTTTAATGTTGATTACAGGTTATAATCATTTAGATGGTGTAATGGATATGGCTGATGGGGTGATGGTTCATGGAACTCCGGAACGTAAAATCAGTGTAATGAAAGATTCATCTGTTGGCGCAGGTGGTGTTGCAACTTTATTTTTAGTTGCGAGCCTTACTATAGCGGGATTATACAATATTCTGGATTTTAATTTCATATTGGGTATTATTGTCTGTGAAATGGCGGCTAAAACTTCTTTAATAACTACTGCTCTTTTATCAAAACCTTTAGTTCCGGGAATTGGGAGTTATTTTATTAAAGAAACTACTGCTGCTAATTACTTAGTTTCAACAATTATTGTAACTGTTATTGCATTTTTATTAGGTAATTTGGTTGGTGTTGTTGGTGTTTTAGGAGCTATTGTTGGCGGCATTATCATAGCAACTATTGCAAAACGTAATTTTGTTTTAGCTAATGGTGATGTTCTTGGAATGAGTAATGAGGTTGGACGTTTGTTCTCATTATTGTTCATGACAATTGCTTTATCATTTATTTAAATTAATTTTATAATTCCAAATCAATATTTTTATGAAATGAGCGATTAATTTATTAATTTGATATTTCATAATACTCTTTGATGAGTTATCACTTGTAGTTCACCTCCATTTTTCAATAATATCTAATCAGTACATTTTTCTCACATTATGTTTTAAGTGATAACTTCATCAAATCAAGCAAATTATTATATATTTTTAAAATAAATATTAAATCATTGTTTTTACTAGAGGATATTATGAATGTTAATGTTTTAAGATTGGATCATAGATTAAAAAGGGATACTCGTATTACTACTCATGTTTGTTTAACTGCTCGTGCATTTGGGGCAAGTAAAATTTACCTTGCTGGTGAAAGAGACACTAAATTAATGGAAAATGTAAGAGACACTGCTTCAAGATTTGGTGGAAATTTTGAAATAGAATACTCTGAAAGTTATATGGGTGTAATTAAAAAATGGAAAGAAAATGGGGGTAAGGTTGTTCATCTCACTATGTATGGATCACAAGCTCATGAGGTGGCTCCTGAAGTAAGGGATGATGGCTCTGATATTTTGATTGTTGTTGGGGGTTCTAAAGTCCCTGGAAGTGTTTATAAATCTGTTGATTGGAATGTGTCTGTTACAACTCAACCTCACTCTGAAGTATCTTCACTTGCAGTATTTCAGCATTTATTAATGGATGGTAAAGAGTTTGATTTGGAGTTTGAAAATCCTGTATTGGAAGTTATTCCAACAGCTCATGGGAAAAATGTTAATATTCACAATGAAAACCGTTAAGATATAAAATCATCCAATCTTTTAATAGCTTTTAATTTTTCATCTTTTTTTTATATGTGCCTGATCCAGTGCATCTCGGATTGTTTCAATGGAGTTATCATAAACATCTTTATCGACGGGATATGGGAATCCATCTTTTCCTCCATGTGTAAAACTGTATTTTACGGGATCTTTCCAACTTGCAGGTTCACCATAAATTAAATCAGATATTAAAGCTAAAGCTCTTATTTTTTTGGGTCCAATTCCTTGAAGTAAAATTAACTCTTCATAATTTTTAGGTTGTATTTCATAAGCTCTTGTTAAAACTTCAAATTCTTTATCTGAAATATCTATATCTAAAACCGGGTGATGTTGGGGCATTGTGAAATCTTCTAAAAGCATTTGGTTATTTTTTCTCTTAAAATACTGTCTTAAATGTTTGGGATTATCATTTATTAAATCAACACTTATTTTTTGAGCTTCTGTGCTGTCTTTTGAAGACATATTCAATGTATCTGGAGTTTTTTTATCACAGGAAATTCCGCTATGGGGGTCATTTAATAATTCTTCAACTTCAGAACCTAACCAATGGTAACGTCTAGCATATTTGCTGTCTATATTCAACCCTTGCTGAACAACTGCCCAGTCTCCTTTTTCAGTAACAAAGAAATTATGCTGATATAATGTGTATCCATCTTGGATGCATGAATTATCAATTTTAGCAGATAATTTACTGGTTTCAATTAACTTTTCTGTTGTTTTTGTTTTTAGATTAAACAATTCTCCAGCATGTTCAATTCCTTGGGGTGTTTTTCTTGATTTCGCACCTTTACCTCCACTTAAATAGATTCCATGTTCTTCTGGTGAAAGAGATGCTTTCAGTGCTCCTAATGTGGTGGTGGTTGTCCCTGAAGAGTGCCAGTCAAAACCTAAAACACATGAGAATGCCTGAAACCAATATGGGTTAGAAATCCTATTTAAAAACTCATTTAAACTATATTCTTCAATAATAACTGAAGCTAGAGCTCCTGATAAATCAACCATTCTTGTGAATAACCATTTTGGAGGATGGCCACCGTGGAGTGGTAAATTAACTGCACCTCTTCTTTGCATGACTAATATTATATATTTGATTAATATTAGTTTTTTAGAAAGAGCATTTGGAA
>CAYFRZ010000070.1:0-9149 GCA_964345675.1 uncultured Methanobrevibacter sp. | reverse complement strand
TGGTATTATTGATTAAACTTGTAGTATTTGACTTAGATAACGTTATTATTGATGGTGAAGCAATAGATGAGATGGGAAAATTAGCAAATGTTGAAGAGGACATAGCTGCAATTACTGAAAAAGCTATGCAAGGGGAAATTGACTTTGAAACTTCTATTAAAGACAGAGTTCAACTTCTTAAAGGCATCTCTATTGAAGATGTTGAAAAAGTTGCTGATGAACTCCCTTTAATGCCTGGTGCTTTAGAAACTATCAAATCTTTAAAAGATAACAACTTAGATGTAGCTATCATTAGTGGTAGTTTTGATGTAGTGGCGGAAAATGTTAAAGATAAACTTGGTGTTGACAAAGTTTATACTAATAGTTTCACAGTCGAAGATGGTAAATTAACTGGTGAAGTGACTGGTCCTTTAGTATCTGGTTCTAAATTAGATGTTTTAAATGGACTTGTTGAAGAAGCAGGAATTACTTTGGATGAAGTAGTTGCTGTTGGAGATGGCGCTAATGACATTTCCATGATTGAATCAGCAGGTTGCGGAATTGCATTCAATGCAAAAGATTCTGTAAAAGAAATTGCTGATATTGTAATAGATGAAAAAGACTTAATAAAAGTCTCAGAAAAAATCCTTAATCAATTAACCACTGATGATGCTGAAACTGTAGAAGAAAATGCTCTTCCAAAATCTGATTTTGTTCTCGCTTACACTATGGAAGGTGTAAGAAAACAAAAAGATGAAAAAGAAGCTGAAATCTCCAAAGTTGCTGACGAAAGAGAAAATTTCAATAAAATAGCTAAAGAACAACGTAAAATTAGAGATGAATTGAATGCATCTTTAAAAGAAAACTTAAATAAAGCTATCGAGTTCAGAAACGAACGTAATGAAATTAATAAATCTGTTGAAGCTGCTAAAAAAGCTCGTAATGATGCTAATAACAAAATTAAAAGTTTAGAATGGTCTTCTGGTAAACGCGATAAAATTAAAATAGAAAATGAAATCAAAAAAATTGATAAAATCATTGAAACTCGTGTTTTAGACATTAAAAAAGAAAATCAACTTGTTAAAAATGCAAACGATCTCAGAAAACAATTAATGAAAATTCATGAAGATGAATCTGTTCAAGGGGAATCTCAAGAACTCAAAAAGATATCTGAGGAAGAACACGAAAAAGTTATCAATCTTTCTGAAAAAGCTCAAACTGCACATGAAGAAATGCTCACATATTTCAGAAAAACTGATGATATAAGAACTGCAGCTGATGAAGCACATAAAAACTTCATCGAAGCACGTAAAAATGCTTCTGCTAAACATGAAGAATTCAAATCTATCTTAAGTGATATTCATGTTATTAACAAAAAATTAGGTTCCAACAAACCTAAGAAAAGAAGATCTGATAACAAACCTTCTAATGGTCCTAATAGGAACCGTGAAGAAAAAGAAAGAGCTGAAGAAATCTTCGCTAAATTTAAAAAAGGTGGTAAAGTCTCTACTGAAGAGATTTTACTCTTACAAAAATACAACATAGGTTAAACTTTTAACCTACTTTTTTTATTTTTTTTTAAGGTAGTATCATGGCAGAAGAAAAAATTGAAACTTGTTTTATTTGTGGTAAAAAATTTGATATGAATAAAGCAGAGCTCGGATATTATCGTAATGGTAAGTACCCGATTTGTGATTTTTGCGCTGATTTTTACCGCTTTTATAATGAAGAAATATAACTTTTTTTAATTTAGAATATTTTTCAAAATATTTTTATATAACATATTATTTTATATTATATTCAGTATTATTTTTTTTAAACTGTGAGGGTAGTATAATGCATGAAGTAATTGTATGTGAAAAACCAACATCTGCTGAGAAAATTGCAAAAGCACTTTCTCCAAGCGCAAAAAAGAAGGTATATAATAAAAAGGTAAAATATTGGGAACTTAAAAAGGATTCAAAAGATATCACTGTTTTATCTGCTGTTGGGCATCTTTATTCACTTACTCCTGATAACCCAAAAGATAAAGTTTATTTTGATCTTCATTGGGCTCCGGCTTATGAAGTTAATAAAAAGGGAAGCGGATTCACTAAAGATTATGTGAGAGCTATTAAAAAACTTGGAAAAAATGCTGATTATTATATTCATGCATGCGATTACGATACAGAAGGAACTTTAATTGGTTATAATGCATTAAAATATGCATGCGGTCAAGAAAATTTGGATAAAGTTTCTCGTATGAAATTTTCTACTTTAACTAAAAAAGACTTACTTGAAGCTTATGATAATAGAATAGAATTAGATATGAATCAAGTTGATACAGGTATTGCAAGGCATTTTTTAGATTATTATTTTGGTGTAAATATTTCTAAAGCATTAATGAAATCCGTAAGTAATGCTAAGCACAGATTTTTAAAATTATCAGCGGGCCGTGTTCAAACACCCACTTTATCTATTTTAGTTGAAAGGGAAAAAGAAATTAAAGAATTTGTCCCTGAACCTTATTGGTTAATCAAAGCTATTGTTGAAGGTGAAATTGAAGTTAATCATGTTGATGGCAAAATCTTTGATAAGGAGAGAGCTGAGGAAATCATGATTAAATGCAGTGGAAAAGATGCTATAGTTAACAGTATAAAACTTTCTAATTCCACAACAAAACCTCTAGTGCCATTTAACTTAGGAGGTCTTCAATCTGAAGCTTATAATGTATTTGGATTTTCACCTAAAAAGACACAAACAATTGCCCAAAATCTTTATACTTCAGGTTATACTTCTTACCCTCGTACATCTTCCCAAAAATTACCTGAAAGTCTTGATTTTAAATCGATATTTGATCAATTAAGTCATGATGGCGAATTTAAAAAACATATTAATCAGCTTCCATCTAAATTAAAACCAAACAACGGTAAAAAAGATGATGCTGCACACCCTGCAATTCATCCAACTGGAATTTTACCTCAAGGTTTATCTAAAGACGATAAGAAAATTTATGAGCTAATTGTTTATAGATTTATTTCAGTGTTTTTTGAAGCCGCTAAATTTGAAACAATGGGTGTCACTTTGGATATTGAAGGGGAAAATTTCCGTTTCAAACGTAGGAGAGTTACTCATAAAGGGTGGATGGAACATTATCCATTTAGAAAAATTGATGATGAGATATTCCCTGATGTTAACGAAGGGGATTTGATGAAAGTTTTGGAGTTAATTTCCGATGAAAAAGAAACTAAGCCTCCAGCAAGATATAATCAGGCTTCACTTATTAAAGAACTTGAAAAAAGAGAACTTGGTACTAAAGCAACTCGTGCTGATATTATTGATAAGTTGTATGATCGTAAATATATAACAGGTACTCAACAAATTGAAGTAAATCAATTGGGAGAAAACATGATTGATACCTTGACTACTTATTGTAATAATTTAACTTCAGAAGAACTTACTCGTGATTTGCAAATTAAACTTGATGGTATTAGTAATAATAATTCAACTCGTGAGGAAATCATAAGTGAAGGTGAAAATGATGTTAAAGTTATCTTAGAGGACATTACTAAAAATTCAAATGAAATTGGTTCTAAATTATATGAATCATATCAAATTAGTAATATTGTTGGAACCTGCCCAACTTGTGGAGGTAATCTTGTAAAAAGATATTCTCCAAAAACAAAAAGTTCATTTGTTGGATGTGCTAATTATCCGGATTGTACAACTAGTTATTCTATTCCAAAAGGCACTAATTTCCTTAAAAAGACTTGTGAAAAATGTGGACTCCCAATAATATCATTTGGAAAACCTCGTCAACATGCTTGTCTTGATTCTAATTGTGGAAAAGATAAAACTAAAATTCACAAACCTACTGAAGTTGGTGAATGTCCAGAATGTGGTAAACCACTTTTAAAACGTTCCGGACGTTATGGTGAATTTATTGGATGTAAAGGATTTCCAAAATGTAAATTCACATGTTCAGTCGATGAACTAGAAAGTAAACTAAAATGATTTTTTAATTTTATTTTATTTTTAATCAAATATGCATTATTCTTATATATTTTGATGATATTTATTGTTATTTTTAATTTATTTTAGTTTTTTTCAATAATTTTTTCAAATTGAACTCATTTTTGTTTATTTTTTGATATGCATAATGCTTAAAAAAAAAAAAAAATAAACATATAATCTAATAAAAATATTTTTTATCAATATTTTTATTTTATATTTAAAATTATTTTATAATATATTGTTTTGAAATTCAAAATAGTATTATGAACGAATTAAAATGAGGAATTCGATGAATAGAGAAACAAAAATGACAATTGTCAAATCAGTTTTTATTATTTTAATTTTGCTCGCAGTTGTTTTTGCTCTTAAAATGCCTGCAGCGGATTTACCTTTAATTACTGATGAAGTTAAAGGAGAATATGTTGATTCTTCTGGTCTTCCTTACTTCAGTGAAATGGATTCATATTATAACTTAAGGTTGACTGAGGATTATGTTGATCATGGTTTTGTTGGTGATCAAATAATAAATGGTAGTGAGTGGGATATGCATAGGTATGCTCCTACCGGTAATGAGATTAATTATGAGTTAGGTATTGTGTATGTAACTTCTTTCTTGCATGATTTGTCTAACCAATTCTTTGGTGGGGATTATTCAGTTAGGGAAGTAGCATTCTGGGCTGGCGCTATTATATCTACTCTTGCCGTTATTCCTGCATATATCTTCTCAAGAAGATTGACAAATGAGTATGGTGCAATTGTTGCAACATTAATTATAGCTCTTGCTCCAAACTACTTTGCACACACATTCCCTGGTTTTTTTGATACAGATATGTTTTATTATATATTTTCCTTGTTCTTTGTATTGTTCTTTGTAGAGAGCATAAGGGCGGAAAATATTGTGTATAAAGCTTTATTTGCAATTTTATCAATTTTATCTATAGGTTTGTTCTCTCAATCATGGACAGGTTATATATTTTACATAGGACTTATGGGAATTTTTTCAGTTGTTTATTTAATAGTTTGTTATTACTTTAATGTTGGTGAAAGTGACCAAGAGCAATATACAAATAAATTGCAATGGTTCATCCGCCAAAATGCTTTTAAGTCTATTGTATTTTTAGGAATTATTGGATTTATAGGTCTTTTTATATTTAAAGGCTTAAATGGTGTATTCGGAGTATTTGGAAGTTTGCTTTCATTACTTTCATTGCAATCCACATCTAGGGTTGTTGGTGGTTTCCCTAATGTACTTGTTTCTGTTGCAGAGATGCAAATTCCATCCATGCTTGGAAGTGGTATGAACTCATTATTCTTGGCTAACACTAATGGTGCTGTAAATGGTATTGGTGGTATTGGTGTTTTATTTGCTGGTTTGTCTGTATTGTACTTATTTGTAAGAAATATGTTTAGATTTAGAGGTAATTCAATTAAAACAGAAAATAATACTAAACCACATAAATCTGAAAGATTATCTTCATCTAAAAGACTTGATAATAAACGTAAACTTAGTATTGATTTAAATAAAGTTAATTTGGAATTTATATCTGATGTTTTATCTGATAAAAGGTTAATAATTTTATATGGTACTTTATTTGTTGTATGGATTGTAGTAACTGCAGTTGCGGTAACAAGAGGTTCAAGATTTATTACTGCACTTGTATTGCCATTTGCTCTTTTAACAGGTATATTTATTGGCATTGTGATGGAGTATATTAGAAATAAAATAACTGATGATAGAATATTATTGGCGATTACTGCAATTGCAGCTATTTTTGTTGCAGTTCCTGCAGCTACTGTTAATACTAATCTGGGAATTTTCGCATTTGTTGCTATTGTGGGTATTGGTGCAGCGTCTATTTATGCACTTAAACCAAAAGCTACATCCGGTAGAACAATTCCACTTAAAAAACACATTGCAATAATTGCTATTGTACTTGCTTTAGTAACTCCATGTATTTGCGGAGCTTTCTTAACTTCTGAATCTGTTGTTCCAGGTACAAGTGATTCAATGTGGGATGCAATGACTTGGATTAATGAAACTCAAAGTAATGATACAGTATTAACATCTTGGTGGGACTTCGGTTATCTCTTTGAGATTGCTGCTGATAAACAAGTAACCTTTGATGGAGGTTCACAATCTGGTGATCGTGCATTCTGGCTGGGTAAAGCTATGACTACGGATAATTTAGAACTATCTGCAGGCATATTTAGAATGCTCGATACAACTGGTGAAAAGGCTGTTGATTCATTAGTAAATATCACTGGTGATACTGGTAAATCAACAGATATACTAATTGATATTTTACCAATGAAGTCTGCCGATGCTCAAAAAACATTACAAAGTAAGTACCATTTAACTGCTACTCAAGCAAAAGAGGTAGTTAAATATTCACACCCTAAAAATCCACGTCCAGTTATATTTGTCGCATCTTCTGATATGCTTCAAAAAGCGGGTTGGTGGAGTTACTTTGGTGCATGGGACTTTAAAAATCAAAGTTCTGAAAACTACAACTATTATATTCCAAATAAGCAAGTAACGGTTAATCCTGGTTCAACTGGTAAATTATCATTACTTGATGATCAGGGCATGACTGTAAATGCAGTAATCCAAAGAGGTTCTGGTAATAATTCAACTACTGCATATACTGAAGCTGTTTATACTGATAGTGGAAAACAGATCATGATTAATGATACTCCATATAATCCATTGAATATTTCAAACATGGTTATTATTGAAGATGGAATGGTGATGAAAAATCAGTCTGTTGGAAATGTAAAAAATGCAAATTACACTCTATTATTAATGGGTGAAAAAAATCAGTATACGCCGATTTTAATGAGCAATGAATTAGCGAACTCAATGTTTACTAGATTGTATTTGTATGGTGGGGCTGGCCAAAACATATTTGAAAATGTTCATACTGAAAATGGTGTAATGTTGTTTAAAGTAAATTTTAATAATACAGTTGCTGGTGCTTAGCTATTAGTTGGATTAGGATTTTTCCTAATCTTTATTTTTTTATATAATTGAATATGGTGATTTAATGGGGATAGAGGAGAAAATAAAAGATATTGAAGATGAAATACAAAAGACACCATATAATAAAGCTACTTCACATCATATTGGTAAGCTTAAAGCTAAATTATCTAAATTAAAAGAAGAATCATTACAAAGAAGTAGTGGTGGCCATAAAGGTCAGGGATTTCACGTTAAAAAAACTGGGGATGCAACTGTTGTACTTGTTGGATTTCCATCAGTTGGTAAATCTACTCTCTTAAATGAAATTACTAACGCTGAAAGTAAAGTTGGAGCTTACCAATTCACAACATTGGATATTGTTCCAGGTGTTATGGAACATAAAAATGCAAAAATTCAAGTATTTGACATTCCTGGAATTATTACAGGGGCAAGTAGTGGTAAAGGTAGAGGAAAAGAAATTTTATCCGTTGCAAGAACTGCAGATTTAATTTTAATCGTTCTTGATACTTTAAACCCACAACATTTGGATGTAATCTTAAATGAATTGAGAAATATTGGTATCAGACCTAATGAAAAGGAACCTGATGTAACCGTTAAAAGGAAAAAACTTGGCGGTATTCATATTTCATCAACCTGTCCGCTTACTCATTTGGATGAAAAGATTATCAGATCCATCATTAATGAGTATGGTATGCATAATGCAGACATACTTTTCCGTGATGATGTAACTATGGATCAATTTATTGATGTTCTTGATAGAAATAAATCATATGTTCCAATGAAAATCTTATTAAATAAAGTGGATCTTGTAGATGATTCATACCTTGAGGAACTCAAGAAATACATTCCAGATTTCATTCCAATTTCTGCGGATAAAAAAACTAACATTGATGAGTTAAAAGATATTATTTTTGACAATCTTAATTTGGTTAGGGTTTATTTAAAACCGCAAGGTAGAAAAGCGGACATGAATGATCCTTTGGTTATTAAAAAAGGTACTACTGTAATTGGAGCATGCCGTAAACTTCACAGGGAATTCGTGAAAAATTTCCGTCATGCTAAGGTTTGGGGAACATCAGTTAAATTCCCAGGTCAAAAAGTAGGTCCTGACCATGTACTTGATGACGAAGATGTTTTAAGAATTATTCTTAAAAAATAATTCTTCTTTTTTTTGATATTATGGGTGAAGCTATTTTTATAACTGGTACTCCATGTACTGGAAAAACAACTGTTAGTGAAGTATTGTCTTCTAAATTAAACTGTAAGTTAATTAAGATTAATGATTTAGCTATTGAAAATGATTTTGTTTTAGGAATTGATGATGAGAAAGGATATAAAATCATTGATATTGAGGCACTTGATGAGAAAGTTTCAGAGATTATTTCTGAAAGTGATGAGTTAATTATATTTGAAGGTCATTTGGCTCATTTATGCTCCGGAGCAGATAAAATAATTGTTTTGAGAGTAAATCCTGATATTTTACGTCCAAGACTTGAAGCTCGTGATTATTCTGAAAGTAAAATTCGTGAAAACTTGGAAGCTGAAGCAATGGGAGTATGTACTGCAGAGGCTTTTGAAGAATATGGTGATAAAATTTCTGAAATTGATGTTAGCAAATTGTCAATTGAAGAGACTGTTAATGTAATTTCATATGTGATTGAAGATAAACTAGATTTTCCAGTTGGTGAAGTTGATTTCATGAGCTGGTTAATTTCAAACTTTTAACTTTTTTCACTTTATTTTGTTCAACATGAATTAATAACATTATTTTTATTTAATTTCATTAATTCTTTTTTATTTTTATTATTTTAATAAAATATTAATAATTATTCTTTTTTAAATAATTTTAATGTTATTATATGTTATTTTTTTTAATTGAAGAGGATAAGATTCAAAATTTTTTTGATTAAAAAGAAATATTTATATATTGGCTTGAGTTATCCAATTTAGAAATGCTGTATTATTCTACTTTGTATTAAAAATTTTATTTTTTTTATTATGTTATTTTAGTGGCGGAATGAATTTTCCTACCTTATGATTTTAAATATTATTTTTATTTTAATTATTTTTTATCTTAATTAAATGATTAATATTTTATAATTTTTTATTTTTAGAATTATATAACATTATTTTAATTTTTAATTTGTTTTTGCAATGTTTTTTAATTAATTTTGTTGGTATGGTTTGTGTATCTATT